>JBIOXT010000195.1:0-2066 GCA_044869795.1 bacterium
CCGCCGCGGCGTTGCTCAGAAAGACCTGGCTGCCCCGATGTCCCATGCGGCCGATAAAGTTCCGGCTGCTGGTGGACACGCACACCTCACCGTCGGCCAGCACCCCCATGTGCCCCCCGATACATGGGCCGCAGGTCGACGTGCTGAACGCCGCTCCCGCGTCAAGGAAGATCTGGATCAGGCCCTCATCGAGCGCCTGCCGGTAGATCGCGGGGGTCGCCGGAATGACGAGCAACCGGGTATTGGCGTGTACCTTGCGGCCGGCCAGGACCTTGGCCGCCGTTCGCAGGTCCTCGATGCGGCCATTGGTGCACGTTCCAATGAAGCACTGGTCCACCCGCACCCCGCCCGCCTCACGCACCGGGATCACGTTCCCGGGCGACGCCGGCGCGGAGACCACAGGCTCCAGCGTGGAGACGTCGTACATGCGGATGTCGGCGTACCGCGCGTTGCTGTCGCTGTGCTGCGGGGTGAACGGGCGGCGGGCCCGCGGCCGCACCCACCCCAGGACGCGATCATCGGGCTCCATGATGCCGTTCTTTGCGCCGGCTTCCACGGCCATGTTCGTGATTGAAAATCGTTCGTCCATCGTCAGCTGGGCGAGCGTCTCCCCCGCGAACTCCATCGCGCCGTCGCGCGCGCCGTCCACCCCGATCTCACCGATGACCTTGAGGATGAGGTCCTTCCCTGTCACCCAGGGACGCAGCCGGCCGGAGAAGACAAACTTGGCGGACTCCGGCACCCGCAGCCACAGCCGGCCCAGCGCCATCGCGGCGGCCAGGTCGGATGACCCGACGCCCGTGGCAAACGCCCCCAGCGCGCCGTGGTTGCACGTGTGCGAGTCCGCCCCCACAAACACCTCGCCTGGCAGCACATACCCCAGCTCCGCGAGGAGCACGTGGGCAATGCCGGACCGTCCCACGTCGTAGAAGTGCGGCAGGGCATGGGCGGCGACAAACTCCCGCGTCACCTTGCACTGCTGCGCCGACGCGATGTCTTTGTTGGGGACGTAGTGGTCGAAGACGAACCCCACCCGGTCCGGATCGAAGACCTTCGCCACCCCCATCTTTTCGAATTCTTTAATCGCCAGGGGCGCGGTGATATCGTTGGCAAACAAGAAATCCACTTTGCAGTCGATCAGATCGCCGGGCCGCACGTCGGGACGGCCCGAGTGGGCGGCCAGAATTTTTTCCGTGATCGTCATCCCCATCGGCTTATGCGCCGCCTTCCTGCGCGAGCAGCGCGGCCGGCCGCTGGCCGACGAGGATCTTGTTGACCGCGGCCAGGTACGCGCGGCCGCTTGCCTCGAGAATGTCGGTGCTGCTCGCCCGGCCCACGGAAAGGTCCCCTTCCCACCGCAGCTTCACGACCGCCTCGCCGACGGCATCGGCGCCGCCGGCCGCCGCCCGCACGGTGTAGTCCACCAGTTCCGGCCGGACCCCGACGGCGGACGCGATCGCATCAAACAACGCGTTCACGGGACCGTCGCCGCTGGCCGTCCGCTCCGCTTCCGTGCGGCCGCGCGACACGACCACCGTCGCCGCCGGCTTGCGGTCGCTGCCGGTCGCCACGGCGAACCGCCGCAGTTCCCATGTGCGCGGCGTGGTGGCGAACTCCTCCTCGACCAGGGCGATGACCTCATCCTGGGCGACGGTTTTCTTCCGGTCGCAGACCTCCTTGAACCGCGCGAACGCGCGCTCGAGTTCCTCCGCTCCCAGGCGGATCCCCGCGTCGTGCAGGACTTTCTCGAACGCGTGGCGGCCGGAGTGCTTGCCGAGGACCAGCCGGTTGGTCGGCAGCCCGATGGACGCCGGCGTCATGATCTCGTAGGTCCGCCGGTCCACCAGGACCCCGTGCTGGTGGATCCCGGCTTCGTGCGCGAAGGCGTTCGCACCGACGACGGCCTTGTTGGGCTGGACGTCGATCCCTGTAAACGCGCACAGGAGCCGGCTGGTCGGGTAGATCTGGGTCGTGTCAATCCCGGTGACGAGGCTCGCCGAGTCCCGCCGTGTTGCCAGCGCCATGATGACCTCTTCCAGCGCCACGTTGCCGGCCCGCTCGCCGAT
>JBIOXT010000196.1:0-2830 GCA_044869795.1 bacterium
GTCGTCGATCTGCTCGGCGAACGCGACCTCCTGGGCGTGATCTCGTTCGATCAAGAGGCCCGATGGCTGGTGGCGCCCACCGAGGCGCGCAATCGGGACCGGGTCATCGAGGAGGTGTCGCGCATCCAGGCCGGGGGCGGCACCAACATGTATCCGGCGATCCGTCTGGCGTACGATTACCTGCGGCGCTCGGCAGCGAAGGTGCGGCACGTGATTGTCCTCTCCGACGGCCAGACCGACCCCGGGGATTTCCAGACTCTCCTCCGGCGGATGGCGGCGGACAAGATCACCATATCGGCCGTGGCCATCGGCGCCGATGCGGACCTCGAGTTGATGCAGCACGTGGCCCGCTGGGGCGGAGGGCGCTCCTATGCGACGCGGGATCTGTACTCGATTCCCCAGATCTTGACCGCGGAGGCGCTGATCGCGTCGCGCGCCTACCTCGTGGAGGAGCGGTTTACCCCTCAAGCTGTCCGCGCCGGGCTGGTGGATGACTTCACGCTGCCGGCGCTGCGTGGCTACGTGGCCACGGCGCCCAAGGCGGCGTCCGCAGTGCAGCTGGTGTCGACGCAGGACGATCCGGTGCTGGCCACATGGCAGTTTGGCATTGGCCGCGCCGTGGCGTTCACGTCAGATGCGACGGCGCGTTGGGCCGCAGAGTGGATGGCGTGGAAGGACGCCGGCCGCTTCTGGTCCCGTCTGGTCCGGTGGGCCAGCCGCGGGGAAGCGGACGACCTCCAGGTGGCCGTCGACCGCCACGGCGATGCGGCCACGCTGATCGCCGACGCGGTGACGGCGGAGGGAAACTCGCTGGACGGAGTGGACGTGCAGGCCAGCGTCAGCGGCCCGCTTAGCACGCAGATTCCGCTTGTCCAGACTGCGCCCGGCCGGTATGAGGCGCGCGTGCAGCTTGGGGCACCGGGCGCGTACGCCCTGGCGGTAACCGCCCGGGACACGGCCGGCCGCATTCGGCTTCGGACGGCAGGATTCGTCGTACCGTATTCTCCGGAGCTGCGGGATCTCACGGTCAATCACGCGCTGCTCGCGCACATTACCGAAACGACCGGCGGGCGGCTCCTCGACAACCCGGCGGCTGCGGTAGCCCCTGGGCGGGCGACCAGTGCGGCCGCCGACTCCTGGCCGCTATTTGCCGGTGCCGCGCTTGGGGTATTTGTGGTGGAGATTGCGGTGCGGCGTATGCCGGCGATCGCCCAGCACCTGCGGGCGCTGGTCGGAGCGATCCGCTCGCGGGCCGGCGCACCTCCGACCACGCAGGAGATCGAAGAAGAGCGCCAGTATGCAGAGGCCGACCGTTGGAAGTTCGCCGAGCCTGATGCCGCGGCGTCGGAGTCGATGGAGCAGGCGGCCCGATTGTACATCGCAAGGCTGAAGGCGGCGCAGAAGGAAGACAAACGGGAACGCGGGAACGCGGGAACGAGGGAACACGATCCTCACGGATGACGGTCGCGGATGGAGGCCCCGCCAGTGATCAAGCCGGATACATTTTCCTTTGAAGCGCCGGCGCGGCTGACATTTGGGGCCGGTGCGCTGGCCAAGCTGCCCGAGCTCGTGGCCGGCATGGGCACCCGCGTCCTGGTGGTGTCCGATCCGGGCATTGTGAAGGCCGGCATCCTCGATCGGGTCGAAGCGCTGCTCAAAGGCGCCGGGGTGACCGGGGACGCCTTCACACAAGTGGAGCCGAATCCGAGCGTTGAGACGGTGCACGCGGCGCATGACATGTTCCGGCGGTCGCGGGCGGCGTTCGTTGTCGCCGTGGGCGGGGGCAGTGCGATGGATGTCGGCAAGGTGGTCGCCGTACTGGCCGCGCACGGCGGTACCGCCCCCGACTACGAGGGGATCGGCAAGGTCCCGGGGCCCGGCGTCCCGGTGGTGGCGATTCCCACGACCGCCGGCACCGGCAGCGAGGTGACGATCTTCGCCGTCATCACCGACCGGCAGCGGAAATTCAAGATGACCGTCGGCAGCCCGCACATCGTTCCCCAAGTCGGCTTGTGTGATCCTGAGCTGACACTGTCGATGCCGCAACCGTTGACGGCGGCGACGGGCATGGACGCCCTGACCCACGCGATCGAGTGCTATGTGAACAGCGTGTATAACCCCATCGCCAAGACGCTGGCGCTGGAAGCGATGCGACTCATCGGCCGCTCTCTGCGCACCGCGTACGCGAACGGGAAGGACGTCAGCGCGCGGACGGCGATGCTGCTCGCCTCCACTATGGCCGCGATGGCATTTGCGCGCACGCGCCTGGGCAACGTTCACGCCATGTCTCATCCGTTGGGCGCTCACTTCGACGTCCCGCATGGCGTGGCCAATGCCATCCTCCTGCCGTACGTGATGGCCTGGAACTTGATCGCTTGCTATGATACCTACCCCCAGGTTGCCCAGGCGCTGGGTGAGCGCACCGACGGCTCTTCTCCCCGTGACGCGGCGCAGGCCGCGGTCGAGGCGGTGCGGCGGCTCTCGCATGATGTCGGGATTCCTGAGCGGCTGCGCGATGTGGGCGTCACGCGGGAAGGTATCCCGCGTCTGGCCGAGGATGCGATGAAGAGCGGCAATATTCTCGTGAATCCACGGGCGACGACTTACAACGACATCGTCACGCTCTTTGAGACGGCGTACTAACGGGAACGAGGGAACGCGGGAACAGGGGAACGCGAACTCCCTCGCATGTCATCTATGAAAAGGCTGCGCCCGTCAAGCCTTAATCGAGTATCTGTACGACCCGAGGTCAGTCATCTATCCGTGCCGAGGTTCGGCACACCATGTGATACGACTCGGGCTCCCAATCATTGCGTGGGGGCTTCAAGCG
>JBIOXT010000197.1:0-17915 GCA_044869795.1 bacterium
CGCAGAAACTCTTCGTGACGCTGGCGGAGGGGACGTTCTGTGTGGGCAACCTGATGGTCTTCGATCCCCAGATCCTGCCCCGCGTCCGGCCGTTCGTTGAGCGGATCATCGCCGCGAGAAAGCAGCCGCTGGTGGTCAGACTGCTGATCGCGCAGGCCCTCGGCTGGTCGGTCTTCACCAAACTGTATACGGGAAAGCTCTCGATCGAGGAGGTCGTCGCCAAAGCGGCCGAGTCGTTTGGGATCCGCATCCGCCCCGTGATCGTCGAGCACCCCGAGATCGCGCTGGATGTCGATGTCGGCCGGCCCGAAAACCTCGACATGATCCGCCGCGTCCTGGGCCCGCCGAAGAACGGCGGCTAGATCTGCGCGCGGTGACCCTCTTCTATCCGGTGGCGGCCATCGCCGATGGATGGGACGAATTGGAGGACGGCAGCGCTATCCAGCAGGTGGCGTAACCGAGCCGATCGCGGCGCGCTCTCGACGGACCGTGTCTTCCCAGAGCCGCTGTTGGTGGGCGCGCCGGCGATCGTCCCATCGCAGTTCACGCGCCATCGTTGCGCCCACTTGCTCGACGATTCCCGCTCCCCCGTCGGGTAACAGCACACTGAGCCGGGTGCGGAGGAACATGACATCGGCCAGCGAGACGGCCATGTCCGCGCGGCAGGCATGCACGATCTCTGCGGCGCAGATCGGAAGATCGCCGGCCAGCGGCCGCAGCATCTCCGGCCGCCCATCGCCCGCCGCGATGACCGCTGTCGCGGCTGCGCCGTAGCTTTCGAGCAGGTACTCCTGCTGCGCGGCCGGCAGATCCGTCGCCGCTAACCGGGCGCGTGCGCCGGCCACCCCCGCGGCGCCATCGAGGATCAATCCACCCGCGGGGCGGGGATTCGACCGACCACCGTTCCGCTGCGCCACCGCATCGACCGCATCGCGGGCCATCGTGCGAAAGCTGGTGAGCTTCCCGCCGATGATGCTGACCAGACCTCCGGGAGACGTCAGCACGGCATGCTCGCGGGACAGGGCTGCCGACGGACCCTGGCGTGACGCGATCAGCGGCCGGAGCCCCGCAAACGTGCCCACGACGTCGGCGGGGCCGAGCGGATGCATCAGGTAGCGGCTGGCATGGTCGAGGAGATACGCGACCTCATCGGGCCGGGCCGCGGGTGTTTCCAGCGGCCCGTCGTACCGATCGTCGGTCGTCCCCAGCACGATCCGGCTGCCGATCCATGGGACGAGAAAGGCCACCCGGCCGTCATCGGTTTCGGGGATCAACAGCGCGGCCCGCAGTGCGACCGCCCCCGGCCGCAGCACAAGATGGATGCCTTTGCCGGGGGTGATGCGGAAATCCGGCGGCGCGTCCATCGCGGCGACGCCCTCGGCCCAAACGCCGGTCGCGTTGACCACATGGCGCGCGCGGATCTCGTGGCTGCGACCCGTCAGGCGGTCCTCGAACCGGGCCCCCGCGATGCGCCGATCCTCACGCAGGAAGTCATGGACCCGGGCGTAGTTGAGGGTTGTTGCCCCCAGCCGCCGGGCTGTGGCGAGGACGGCGAGGGTCAGCCGGACATCGTCGGTCTGCGCGTCATAGTACAAGAACGCCGCCTGCAGACGATCGGTGCGCAGGTCTGGGACGCGGGCCGCCGCCTCCGACGCGCTGAGCGTGCGATGACGCAGCGCCGGGGCTCCGGCCAACCGGTCATAGATCTGCAGTCCCAGCTTCACGCCCAACGGCGTGAATGGGCTGAGCAGACGCGGCACGGCCAGGCCCAGCGGCCGGCGAAGCCCGCGGTACAGCGGAATCAGAAACGGCAGGGGCCGAACCAGGTGCGGTGCCGCGCGCAGCAGCTCGCCCCGCTGTCGCAGGCTCTCCCTCACCAGTCCAACGTGCCCCTGGGCGAGGTACCGAATCCCGCCGTGGACCAGTTTGGTCGACCGGCTGCTCGTGCCCCCGGCAAAGTCGGCCTGCTCGAGCAACGCCACGCGGTATCCGCGTGTGGCCGCCTCGAGCGCAACGCCCGCTCCGGTGATGCCTCCGCCGATCACGAGGACGTCGACGGGCGAGGCCGACGCCTGCAACTGCGCGTCGCGCATCTGCTTAGCGGTGGAGGACTCCCCGCAGGATGTCCGGGACGTTGGTGACGATGGCGTCCACGCCGGCGGCGGCGAGGCGGGCCATCGGGTCTTCCTCGTCGACCGTCCATGTCACGACCGCGTATCCGCGCCCGTGGGCTTCGGCAATGAACTCAGGGGAGATCAACGCCCAGTAAGGGTGCAGCGCGTCCGCCCCCGCCACCCGGGCGGCCTCGTACGGGTCGATCAGCCGCGCCTCGTACAGAATCCCGCAGGCTACCTCCGGAAACTGCGTTTTCATCCGGCGCATTGAGAAGTGGTCGAAGGATGAGATTTCGCAGCGGGCCGTCGCCCCGGCATCCCGGATCACGGCGGCCACGGCCATCTCGATGGTCTCGTCGAACCGCGGACCCTGTTTGATCTCGATGAGGAGCCGGGTGTCGTCCCCAATGGCTGTGATGGCTTCCTGCAGGGTGGGCAGGCGCTCTCCTGCAAACCGCGGGCTGAACCAGCTCCCGGCATCCACGGCCCGCAGCGCGGCGAACGGAAGTGCGGCGACGGCGCCCCGGCCATCGGTCGTGCGGTCGATCGTTGCATCGTGGATGACGATCAGATGACCGTCGGCGGTCCGCTGCACGTCCAGTTCCACGGCGTCGGCGCCGAGGTCCGCGGCCAACCGGAACGCGGCCAGTGTATTCTCCGGGGCCATCGCTGACGCCCCGCGGTGGGCCACGATGAGCGGGCGCGGGCCGGAAGAAAAGAGGTTGGGCATGGGAGAGGCGGCGCTGCCGGAAACAAGGAATTGGCGCTCCCGCACCGTACTCCTTCCGCACACACGGGAGGCAGGGGAGGTGCTCGATTTGCATGCTCGCGAGGCCGATTCTTCCGGGAGGCGACTCATGAGATTGAACTGGGCACGGATGTCTGCGTTTGCTGCGTTGGTCATCCTGGCGCTCGTCGCAAGCGCGTCCGGGCAAACAGCGATGGACCGGCTCATTGCCGCTGCCAGGCAGGAGGGCCAGCTCACCGTCATCGCGCTGCCGCACGACTGGTGCGGCTACGGGGACGTGATCAACGGCTTCAAGGCGAAGTACGGCCTGCAGGTCAACGAGCTCAATCCGGATGCCGGGTCGGGGGACGAGATCGAAGCCATCAAAGCCAACAAAGGGAACAAGGGACCCCAGGCCCCGGACGTGATCGACGTCGGTCTGGGGTTTGGCCCGTCGGCGAAGGCGGAGCGACTGCTCATGCCCTACAAGGTTTCCACGTGGGCGACGATCCCGGCCAACGCGAAGGACAACCTTGGGTATTGGTACGGCGACTACTACGGCGTCCTGACGTTCGAGGTCAACACCGACATCGTCAAGACCCTGCCGCGTGACTGGGCGGATCTGCTCAAGCCGGACTACAAGAACTCGGTGGCCCTGGCCGGCGATCCCCGTGCGTCGAGCCAGGCGATTCAGGGCGTGTTCGCGGCGGGGCTGTCGGCCGCCAACGGGAACGTGAACGCGGCCGGGGACGCGGGCTTGAGGTTCTTCGCAGACTTGAACAAGCGCGGGAACTTTGTGCCGGTCATCGGCAAAGCGGCATCAATCGCCCAGGGCGCCACGCCGATCATCATCCGCTGGGATTACCTCGCGCTCACCGATCGCGACACGTTGAAGGGCAATCCCAAGATCGAAGTCGTCGTGCCGCAGACCGGTGTGGTAGCCGGTGTCTATGTCCAGGCCATCAGCGCGTACGCGCCGCACCCGAACGCGGCGAAGCTGTGGATGGAGTACCTGTATTCGGACGAAGGACAACTGGGCTGGCTGAAAGGGTACTGCCACCCCATTCGCTTCCAGGACTTGGTAAAGCGCGGCAAGGTCCCGGCCAGCCTGCTGGCAAAGCTCCCGCCCGCGGCGGCCTACGCCAAGGCCGTGTTCCCGACCATCGCGCAGCAGGACGCGTACAAGCAGATCATCACCAAACAGTGGGATGCTGTCGTCGGAGCGAACGTGAAGTAGCTCGTACCATCAGCCTGTCGTCCGCCCCTCCCTCGGATGGTCCGGGGGAGGGGTGACGGCGGGGAATCCTTCGTGGCACAGGTCACGCCGCTGCCAATCAGCCCTGCCCCCGCCTCCCCCGCGCGGGTCGGCCAGCTGTCGTGGGCGTGGATTGGCATCCTCCCGTTCTTCGTGTTTGCCCTGATGTTCTTGATCCTGCCCACCGGTCTGCTGATGGTCGGCGGATTTCAAGACGCGCAGGGTCACTTCACCTTCCGCAACCTGCTCAACCTGTTTCAATCCAACATTCTCAGTTCGTATCTGATCAGCATCAAGGTCAGCGCGGCCTCGGCCATCGGCGGCGCCCTGGTCGGTTTCGCCCTCGCTTACGCCGCGATCGCGGGCGGCCTGCCGGCGTGGGTGCGTCCCACGCTGATGACCTTCTCCGGCGTCGCCTCCAACTTCGCGGGGGTGCCGCTTGCCTTTGCCTTCCTCGCCACGCTGGGCCGCACGGGCCTCGCGACGGCCCTCCTCATCAAGCTCTTCGGTCTCAACATCTACGGCGCGGGGTTCAACCTGCTGAGTTTCTCCGGCCTGACGCTGACGTACATGTATTTCCAGATTCCGCTGATGGTGCTGATCATGGCGCCGGCGATCGACGGGCTGAAGCGGGAGTGGCGGGAGGCCTCCGCCAACCTCGGCGCCCGCACCTGGGAGTACTGGCGCTACATCGCGCTGCCGATCCTCTGGCCGCCGCTGCTCGGCGCGGCGTTGCTCCTGTTCGCGAATGCCTTCGGCGCCGTGGCCACGGCGTACGCGCTGACCGGCAGTTCGCTGAACATCGTGACCATCGTCCTCTACGCCCAGATCCGCGGGGATGTGCTGCACGATCAGAACCTCGGCTACGCCCTGGCGTTGGGAATGATTCTCATCACGGGCCTGTCGAATGCCGCCTACATCTGGCTGCGGGGCCGCGGCGAGCGGTGGCTGCGATGAGCGCCCGCCGGCTCGGCTCGTGGCTCCCCATCCTCTTCGGTGCGCTCTATTTCCTTGTCCCGCTCGTGGCGACGTTCGAATTTTCGCTCCGCTACCTCCGCGGCGTCTACAGCTTCGAGGCCTACCGGATCGTCCTGGCTGATCCGCGGTTCAGCGCCTCGCTGGCGTATTCGGCCGCGCTCGCCGTCGCCACGATCGTCGTGGGGGTCGTCCTCGTGGTGCCGACCGCCTACTGGATCCAGCTGCGCCTGCCCGGGCTGCGGCCGGTTGTGGAGTTCATCACCCTGCTCCCCCTGGTGATTCCCGCCATCGTCATCGTGTTTGGATACCTGCGGCTCTACAACAGCTCCTCGATCCTGCCGCTGACCGCCCGCGAGCGGACGACGGACCTGCTGTTGATGTGTAGCTACGTGACGCTGGCGCTGCCGTACATGTACCGGTCGGTCGACACCGGGCTGCGCGCCATCGACGTCCGCACGCTGACGGAGGCTGCGCAGAGCCTGGGCGCCGGGTGGTCGACGATCCTGCCCCGCGTCATCCTCCCCAACGCACGGGTGGCGGTGTTGAGCGGCGCGTTTTTGACCTTTGCCATTGTCATCGGCGAGTTTACGATGGCCAGCCTGCTGGATCGGCCGGCGTTCGGCCCGTACCTGCAGAACGTCGGGGCGAACCGCGCCTATGAACCGGCGGCGCTGGCGATCATCAGTTTCGCCCTGACGTGGGCGTCGATGGGTCTCATCCAGGTCGTCGGGCGGGGCGCGGCCGGGCAGCTGCCCGGCGCGCGCTAGTTCAGAGCGCGGGCGAACGGCGGGTGGCGATGGCCTTTCTCGAGATCGATGGTCTCCAGAAGAAGTTCGCGCAGACCTCGGCGGTCGAGCACGTGGAGCTAAAGGTGGCCCGCGGGGAATTCGTGTCCCTGCTGGGTCCCAGCGGCTGCGGCAAGACGACCACGCTGCGCATGATCGCCGGCTTCGAGCTGCCGTCGGCGGGGGCGATCCGCCTCGACGGCGCCGACATCACGCGGCGGCCGCCAAACCGGCGCAACGTGGGGATGGTGTTCCAGTCCTATGCGCTGTTCCCGAACATGACGGTGGCCGAAAACGTCGGCTTCGGGCTGAAGGTGGCGAAGAAGGACCCCGCCGCGATCAAGCAGCGAGTGGAGGAGATGCTCAACCTCATCAAGCTGCCGGCGCTGGGCAGCCGCTACCCGTACCAGCTCTCCGGCGGGCAGCAGCAGCGGGTGGCCCTGGCCCGCGCGCTGGCGATCCAGCCCCAGGTGCTGCTGCTCGACGAGCCGCTCTCGGCCCTCGATGCGAAGATCCGCGTCGCCCTGCGTCACGAGATCCGCTCGATCCAGCAGACGCTGGGCATCACGACGATCTACGTCACGCACGATCAGGAGGAAGCCCTCTCGCTGTCCGACCGTGTCGCCGTGATGAACGACGGACGGGTCGAGCAGATCGGCACGCCGTTTCAGATCTACAATTTTCCGCAGACGGCCTTTGTCGCGTCGTTCGTCGGCACCTTGAACATTCTGCGGGGCCGCGTGGCCGACCCGGCCGGCGGCAAGATCGTGATCGATGGCCAGGAGATCGTCGCCGCGCATGGGCTGGCGCACACGCGCGCCGGCGACACCTGCGCGGTGGCGCTGCGCCCCGAAGTCGTCTCGCTCGGCGACGCCGCGGACGGGAACCGCATGCGCGGGACAGTCGAGGACGTCAACTTCCTCGGCTCGATCGTGCGGATCCGCGTCCGCTTCACGGACAACGCGATCTCACTCGACACCTTCAACGACCCGAGGCGCTCACCGCCGCAGCCGGGGCAGGCCTGCACGGTGAGCTTTCCGCGCGAAGCCGTGCTCGCCCTGGACGTCCCGTCTTCATGACCCCGCCCGCGCCCGGCGCACGCCGGTGACGATCGAAGAGGTCATCGCCCGGCTTCCGGGTTGGGCCAGCGCGGACGTGAAGGTGTCCGCGCTGGGCGGAGGCATCACCAACCTCAACTACAGGGTCGATGTGAACGGGGAATCCTTCGTCGTGCGGATTCCCGGCAAGAACAGCGAGCGTCTGGGGATCGACCGGCGGCGGGAGCACGCCTGCACGGTGGCCGCCAGCCGCACCGGCGTGGCGCCGGAGGTCGCCTTCTTTCTGGACGCCGAAGGCATCCTCATCACCCGGTTCATCGCCGGCCGGGGCGTCGCCGCCGAGGAGCTGGGCCACGCCGGCGGCATCAGACGCGTCGTCGAATCGCTCCGGCGGGTCCACGGCGGCCCGGCATTCCCCGGGACGTTCTCGCCCTTCGCAACCGTGCAGGACTACCTGCGGCTGTCGCGGGGAGCCGCGCCGCTGCCGGAGGACATCGAGTGGATGGTCGACCGTGCGGCCGCGCTGCAGCGGGCGATGGGCGCCGCGGTGCCCCGTCCCTGTCACAACGACCTCCTGCAGGCCAACTTCATCGACGACGGCCGCATGATCCGTATCTTGGACTGGGAGTACGCGGCGATGGGCGATCCGTTTTTTGACCTGGGCAACTTCGCGGTGCACCACGGGTTCTCCGATGCCCAGGAAACGTGGCTGCTGGAAGCCTACGCCGGTCGGGCCACCGCCGCTGATCGCGCCCGGCTCAAACTGATGAAGATCCTGTCTGACCTGCGCGAGGCGATGTGGGCGATGGTGCAGGTAGCGATCTCCACGCTGGACTACGACTTTGTGGCATACGGGCGGAAGCACTTCGAGCGCTACGCCGGTCAACTCCACGATCCGCGCCTGGCGGCCTGGCTGGCTGAGGCGGGACTGGAAAGCAGCGGGCGGAGGTAGCCGCCGATCAGGGGGCGCGGCCGGATGCCGATCAGCATCGAGGAGGCCGTCGTTCGAATTGCCGCCTGGACAGGGGCATCCGTGCCCGCGCCCGTCCCGCTGCCCGGAGGGATCACCAACTTCAACTACCGCGTCGATGTGGGCGGAGAGTCCTTCGTCGTGCGGATCCCCGCCGACAACGCGGCACTGCTGGGCGTCGACCGGTTCCGGGAATACCAATGCACCGTGGCGGCCAGCCGCAGCGGGGTAGCCCCGGAGGTGGTGGACTTCGTGGCGGACGTTGGAGTCCTGGTGACGCGGTATCTTCCCGGCCGCCGCCCCGCGTCCGAGGAAATGGCCCAACCGGAGATGATGGGTCGACTGGTCGACTCGATGCGGCGGTACCACGAGGGGGCGGCGTTTGAGGGAAGCTTCTCGCCGTTCCGCGCGATCGAGCACCACCTGCGCGTGGCCCGCCGGCACGGCGCCCCACTGCCCGAAGACGTCGACGCGCTGATGGGGGGACTGGCCGACATCGAAACGGCCGTGCCTGCCGCCGACGCGGTGCTCCGCCCCTGCCACAACGATCTGTGGGATCCGAACCTGATCGACGACGGTACGCGCATCCGCATCGTGGACTGGGAGTACGCCGGGACGGGTGATGTCTATTTCGATCTTGCCAGTTTCGCCGTGCACCACGACTTCTCCGACGAGCAGGATCGCGCGCTGCTGCGGGCATATTTCGGAGAAGTCCCCGCGCGCAGCGCTGCGCGCCTCGAGCTGCTGAAGGCCGCGGCGGAATTGCGCGAAGCGATGTGGTGCATGGTCGGGATGTACGTCTCGTCGGCCGGGTTCGACTTTGCCGGCTATGCGGCGACGCATTTCGATCGCTACCGGCGGGCGCTCGCCGGCCCGCGCATCCGGGCGGCGCTGGCCGCGGCGGTATCGAAAGCCTGATCCAGAAGACGGTTCAGGGGGAGAGGATCGATGCGTCTGCAGGGTAAGGTCGCGCTGATCACGGGAGCGGCCAGCGGGATAGGCCGGACCGCCGCCGCGTTGTTTGCCCAGGAGGGGGCGTCGGTGGTCATCGCCGATGTCACCGAGCGCGCCGGCGAAGAGGCGGCCGCGGCCATCACGTCCGCCGGCGGCAAGGCGGCGTTCGTCCGTGCCGATGTCACCAACGCCGGCGACGCAGCGGCGACGGTCCGCTTTGCGGTCGAGCGGTTCGGCGGGCTGCACGTGCTCTACAACAACGCCGGCATTTTCCACCCCGACGACGGTGGGACGGTCGAGACGGAGGAAGCGATCTGGGATCGGGTCATCGCCATCAACCTCAAGGGCGTGTGGCTGGGATGCAAATACGGCATCCCGGCCCTGCTGCGCTCCGGCGGGGGATCGATCATCAACGTCGCCTCGTTCGTGGCGCTCGTCGGCGCTGCCACGCCGCAGATCGCCTACACCGCCAGCAAAGGCGGCGTGCTGTCGATGACCAGGGAGATCGCGGTCGAGTACGCGCGGCAGGGCATCCGGGCCAACGCGCTGTGCCCCGGGCCGATCGAGACGCCGATGCTGGCCGAACTGCTCAGCGATCCGCAGCGTCGGGCCAGGCGGTTGGTGCACATCCCGATCGGTCGCTTCGGAAAGGCCGAAGAGGTCGCGCGGGCCGCGCTGTGGCTGGCCTCAGATGAATCGTCGCTGGTGACCGGCGCGGCGCTGGTCGCCGACGGCGGGATTACCGCGGCCTACGTGACCCCGGAATAAGAGCCGGGGAGGAGCACGCGCGATGACTGTCACGGCGCAGAGATCTCAGATGGTGATCGGCGGCCGCGAGGTCCCGGCGGCATCCGGGCAGACTGCCACAGTGACCAACCCGGCCACCGGTGAGCCCGCCGCCACGGTTCCCGCCGCGGGCGCGGACGATGTGGATGGGGCGGTCCGCGCGGCGCGCGCCGGTTTCGATGACGGACCCTGGCCGGCGATGCCGGCCCGCGAGCGGGGCCGCGTCCTGATGCGGATCGCCGCAGGGCTGCGGGAGCGGGGCGAGGCGTTTGCGCAGCTGGAAGTCGCCAGCGGCGGCAAACCCATCACCGATGCGCGCGCCGAAGTCCTCGCCGCGGCGGAGTGTTTCGAATACTACGCGGGGGCCGCGACGAAGTGGACGGGCGAGACGATCCCGGTCAGCGACCGCGGGCTGGATTTCACTCTGCGCGAGCCGATCGGCGTGGTCGGGCTGATCGTGCCGTGGAACTTCCCGCTGATGATCGCGTCGTGGAAGGTCGCGCCCGCGCTTGCCGCCGGCAACACGGCCGTGCTCAAACCGGCCAGCGCGACGCCGCTCACCGCTCTGGCGCTGGGAATGCTCGCGCTCGAGGCGGGGCTTCCTCCAGGCGTCCTCAACGTGATCACCGGCCCGGGAGCGACGGCGGGCATGGCGCTGGTGCGCCACCCGCTGGTCGGCAAGATCGCGTTCACAGGCGAGACCGCCACCGGCATCGCGATCATGAAAGCCGCGGCCGAGACGATGACCCGGGTGTCTCTGGAACTGGGAGGGAAGTCGCCCAACGTGATCTTCGCCGACGCCGATCTGGAGCGGGCGGTTCCCGCCGCCGCCGCCGCCGTCTTCGGCAACGCCGGTCAGGACTGCTGCGCGCGGAGCCGGATCTTCATCGAGGAGTCGATCTACGCGCGCGCCGTGGCCGCGCTGGTCGAGGCAACCACACGCCTGCGCACGGGCGATCCCCGCAGCGAGGAGACGCAGGTCGGGTCGCTGATCTCCCGCGACCACCGCGACCGGGTGGCCGGCTACATCGAACTTGGGCGCGGCGAAGGGGCGGAGGTGCTCTGCGGCGGCCGCCCGCCGGAGGACCCGGCCCTCGCCCGCGGAGCCTACCTGCTCCCCGCGGTCCTGGGACGGGTCGACAACGCGATGCGGGTCGCGCAGGAGGAGATCTTCGGGCCCGTCGCCTGCGCCATTTCCTTTGCCGACGAACCCGGCGTCGTGGGGATGGTCAACGACTCGCCCTATGGGCTCTCCGCCTCGGTCTGGACCCGCGACATCGGTCGGGCGCTGCGCATGGCGCGCGCGATCCGCTCAGGGGTGGTGAGCGTCAACAGCAACCACAGCGTGCATCAGGAGGCCCCGTTCGGCGGCATGAAGATGAGTGGGTTCGGCCGCGAACTGGGGATGCACGCCCTCGAGCTCTATACCGAGGTCAAGAACGTCTTCATCGCCGCTTCAGATGGGTAACCGTTGGGCCGGCGTCCTGGAACTCGGTGATCCACGAACAGGTATCCCACGCCTGCTCCGGAACGGGCGGGATCAGCACCTCATCTAAGTTGGCGAGAGATCCGGCCTGCTTGGAGATCCGGTAGATCTGATTGTGGATGCACTCCCGGTCGCCGAACTCGCACCAGTTGTCGGTCGTGCCTCCGCACGGTCCGTTGGCCAGGCCCTTCGGGCAGGTTTCTGGACAGACGTAGGCAGTGTGGGGGAGCCGGCAGAACCCGCACGTTTGGCAGCCGAGCAGCGGACCCTTGATGGCGCTTTCCACGCGGAGCAGCGCCCTGCCGGCCGCCGCATCAGGATTGACGCGGCGGAGTAAGGGACCCAGTACCCGCGCACCGACAGAACCCTTCCTAAAGACCGTGCGGTCAATGAGATCGAGCGCCCGAAAACGCGCCCACTCGCCCGCCCGCGCGGCCGGTCTCGGCGCCGGCGCTGCCGGATCGGCTGCGGCCTGGAGGTAGAATCCATTCCGCGGGGCGACCGCGGCGGTGCGGCCGTCGCGCAGCTGCAGTGATGCCGCCCATGCGTTCGCGCGCGCGTCGGGCGTTGGAAAGACGTCCAGGACCTCCGCAATGTCATCCAGCAGCCGCACGAGACTGTCGTACCTGACCAGCCCGCTCACCTGCACGCCCGCGTATCCGAGATCGCGGGCGCCGGCGATTTGCAATGCGAGGCGCCTCAACGCCGCCGCCCGCCCGCGATCCGGGCTTTGGGTTTCTTCCTCAACTCGCTGGGCCAGATCGCCGGTGAGGGTGACCCCGGGCAGCCCAAACGCGCGGATGCGCCGGCTGCGAGCGGCGGTGAGAAAGAGCAGCTCGGCCATCAGCGGAGTGCGAGGACCACGGGTGGCGATGAACCCTGCGGCCTCCGCAAATTTCCGGGGATCCCACCCGATCTGCGTCATCAGCACGTCGCATCCGGCGCGGAGCTTCTTGACAGCTTTGAGGTACTGGTTCACCAGTTCTTCTTCACGGTATTTGAACGGGCAGACGGCCGCGGCCAGCAACAGCTGCGGCGATCGCCGGCGGGCGGTGTAGATGGCGTTGACCGAGTCGAGATACCGCACGGGCCGGCCGGGCGGCGGGTTCCGCAATTTGTCTCCGGTGACCAGCAGGAACGTCTCCAGGCCCGCGTCGCGGCCGCGCGCGAGATCGGCCTCGAGATCCCGCGTGCTGCGGTCTTTGCCGGCCCAGTGCACCACAGGCATCTTCCCGCAGAGGTCCGCCACACGGCCGGCGACGGCGATGGGGTCGTGATCGTGATCGGATCGGCTGCGGTCGGTCAGCGCGATCGCGTCGATGCGGGGGTCGTCGCGGACCGCGCGGGCCAGGGCGAGGATCGGCCGGATCGCTTCGTCGAACGGGTGGTCGGCTTTGGGCAGGGTCACCTCGACGGTGATGACGAACCGCCGCGAGGCCAGCCCCTGGCGCAGCGGGTCTTGATGGACACGCGGGGTCATCGACGCGCCCGCAGCGGACGAAGCGCCAGCAGCCCGGCCAGCGGGCCGGCCGCGAGGATCATGAACGCCCACCCCCACTGCGCGGACGGCTGCAGCGCCGCGGTTTTCGCAAGATCGAGGACGAATCCGACCGCCGGAGGCGCCAGGACCGTAGCGCCCCAGCCGCTGAGCATCTGCAGGCTGAACGCGCCGCCCAGCGAGTGCGGTGGGACCGCCTCCATCAGGCCGGCCGAGTACGACGGTGAGTCCGCAAGCGAAACCACACCATACACCAGCGCCACGGCGCCCAGGAAAATGAGCGGGGCGCCGAACAGCCAGCCGAAGACGAGAGAGCAGACCAGACTGACCGCCAGCATCAACATGGCGGTCTCCGCGCGGCCGAACCGGTCGGACAGCCGTCCGCCGGCGACGGCCCCCACGGCTCCGCCCAATCCGATCGCTCCCGCCGACAGGAGGCCGCCCCAGGCGAGGGCATCACGCTGCAGGGCCCCTCGGGCCATCAGCACGGCGACCATAAACGGCGTCAGCCACCCCCACAGACCAAACAGTTCCCAGTTGTGGCCGGTGTAGGCCAGGATGATCCGTCGCGCCCGGGGATTGCCCACGACATTGGCGACATAGCGGGACGGACCGAGAGGCTCAAGTGTCGCGGGGAGAGGGATGCTGGGCAGCGCGAGCAGGAGCACAAGCGCCCCCAGCAACTCCACCGCGCCCACGCCTGCGATCGTCGTGCGCCATCCCAGGCGTGGAGCGAGCAGCCCGACGTAGTACAGCGGCACAGCGTAGGCCGCGACGATCGTTGCGATGTAGACCCCCGTCGCTGTTCCCCGGCGTTGCAGCGGGATCGTATCCGCGATCTGCTTGAGCGCAGGGAGGTAGAGACCTCCCAATCCGATGCCGACGAACAGGCGAAGGAAGATCCCGGTCCTGAAATCCACCGCGCCGACCGCGAAGAGGAGATCGCCGAGACCGACCAGGGCCGCGGCGACGACCATGATCGGTTTGCTGCGGACCCGGTCGAGCAGGAAACCGACGGCGACGTAGGCGGCGAGGGTGCCCAATTGGAAGACGCCGAGGATCAGACCTGCGCGGCTGCCGCTGAGGCCCCACTCGGCCGTGAGGAGGGGGATGAGCACGGAAAAGGTGAGGCTGGTCTGATAGGCGAGGAACTGGCCGACACAGAGAGCGGCGAAGCCGGCCCTCCACCCCTCGCGCGATCCCGTCAGTGCGCTGTCGCTTACAGAATTGGTCAGGAGGCGTCCAGGCGTTGCTTGGGGATGGCCTTCTTCGGATCGATGAACGGCAGCGGCACGACGGTCGCGGGATAGCGCGGTTCTCCGGCCAGACGCTGCACGTCGAGGCGCGTTCCCGGGGCGCTGTGCTCGATGCCGACCATGGCCAGTCCGATGTTCTTCCCTAATGTCGGCGAGTACACGAACGCCGACGCGCGGCCGACCTGCCTGCCGTCCCTGGACACCGTCCAGGGGCCTTCGAATTCGTGGACGGCCGGCTGCCCTTCCACCTCGAACCCGACCAGCTTCCGGGTGAGTCCTGCTTGCTTGACACGCTCCAGCGCTTCCTTGCCGATGAAGCGCGCCTTGGGTTCGATCTGCCACTCCAGGCCCAATTCGTAGAGATTGGTCGTCAGATCCATATCGGCCTGATTGTTGAGGATCCCCGCCTCGACGCGGCGGGCATGGTTCGGGCCGGCCGGGATCAGACCGTAGGGTTTCCCCCGTTCCATGATCAGCGCGACCATCTCCTCGGCCCGGCTGTTGTCCAGCAGGAACACCTCGTACCCGACTTCACCCGTCCAGCCGGTCCGCGTGATGATCACGGGGATCCGGCCCGGGAATTGCGTCTCCATCCACCAGTAGTAGCGCAGCGTGGCGATGCCGTCCCCGACGATGGCACGGAGCACATCGGGGGCCCGGGGACCCTGGACCTGCACGGGATAGACATCGGTCAGCCGCACGGTGGCATCGAGGCCCATCCCGACGCCGACGCCTTTCGCCCACAGGTGAACGTCGCTGTCCGAGGGGCACAACCAAAAACGGTTCTCTCCCAGACGGAGCACGACCGGATCATTGACGACACACCCGTTCTCGTCGGTGATCAACGCATACTTGCACTGGCCGACGGCGCACTTGCTCATGTCGCGGGGGGTGAGCATGTCCATCAACGCGAAACCGTCCGGCCCGTCGATCTCGACCGGCCGCTCCACGCTCACGTCCCACAGCGTGGCGGCGGTGCGGATCGCCTGATACTCCTGGTCTTTCGTCTGGCCCTCGAAGTCGACCGCGTGGAGGTGGTGGTTGTACCAGAGGAATGAGGTGGCGCCGAGCCTCCGGAACACCGGGAAGAGCGGAGACTTCCGGTAACGCATCGAGTGGACCAGCCGGTAGTCGTACAGATCGCCAGTCATGTACGGTTCACTCCTCCTGTGCGTGGGCGCGGCCGCAGCGGAAACGCTGCTGTGGCTTCGACCACACGATGGTGTCTCCTCCTCAGAGGAAAGTTCGCCCGCGCATCTCGAAATTCGTGAGGCATGCGCGAAGAGGCACAGGCCATCATCATCGGCGGCGGCGTCGCCGGCTGCAGCATCGCCTACCACCTCACCAAGATGGGCTGGCGGGACATCGTGCTCGTCGAGCGCGGGCAGTTGACCGGCGGGTCGACCCATCGCGCCGCCGGGCTGATCGGGCAGCTGCGCGGTACGTACAACCTGACGCGAATGATCATGTACAGCGTGGAGTTGTACGGACGGCTGCACGACGAAACCGGCCTTGATCCGGACTGGCGCCAGGTGGGCAGCCTGCGCCTGGCCGGCACGGCGCTGCGGATGGAAGAGATCCGGCGGCTGGCCGCCCAGGCCAAGGCGTTCGGCCTCGACGTGGAACTGCTGACACCGCGGGAAGCTGTGGCGCTGTGTCCGGTCATCAGCGATCGCGACCTTGTCGGCGGCGCCTACATCCCCACCGACGGTCGCGTCGATCCCAGCGGGCTGGCCTACGCGCTGGCCCACGCCGCGCGCGCCGGCGGCTGCGAAATCCACACCCAGACGGACGTGACCGGCATCGTCGTCCACAGCGGGCGGGTGCACGCGGTGGCGACGACGCGGGGCTCGGTGCGCGCGCCCGTTGTGGTCAGCGCGGCGGGCGTGTGGTCGTGGCACCTCGGCAAGAAGATCGGCGTGACCATCCCCATCGTGCCGATCCAGCATCAATACATGGTCACCGTCCCCTTCGACGTCCCGCGGGACCTGCCGACGTTGCGCGATCAAGACCTCCGGATCTACGCGCGCGAGGAGGTCGGCGGCCTGGTCGTCGGCGGGTATGAAGGGAACCCCATTCCCTGTGGTCCGGAGCCCATTCCCCCCGACCTGGACGCCGCCAGGATGATCCCGAATTGGGATCACTTCGAGCCGCTGGCCCGCAACGCGGCCGTCCGCATTCCCGGACTCGAACAGGCCGGCATCCGCCGGTTGATGATCGGTCCGGAGGTCTTCACGCCCGACGGCGACTTCCTGCTGGGCGAATCGGCGGACGTCCGGGGCTTCTTCATTGCCGGAGGTACGCCGGGCATCGCGGCGGCCGGCGGGGTCGGTAAGGCGATGGCGGAATGGATCGTCGAAGGGCGTCCTGCGCTGGACCTGTGGCGGGCCGATATCCGCCGCTTTGGGCTGCAGTTTGCGGACCGCACCTACACCGCGGTCAGAGCGACCGAAGTCTACGCCCGCAACTACACGGTACACCTCCCGCTGGAAGAGTTCGAATCGGCGCGGCCGTTCCGCACCAGCGCCCCGTATCCGCGCCTGGTCGGGCTCGGCGCGGTGCTTGGAGAGAAGGCGGGGTGGGAACGTCCGAACTGGTTTGCCAGCAACGAGGCGTCCGGATCAGACGGAATCGTTCCCACGGGATGGATCCGGCACAACTGGTCGCCGGCGATCGCCGCCGAGCACGCGGCAACGAGGGAACACGCCGGTCTGTTCGACTTCTCGTCCTTCAGCAAGTTCGAGGTGGAGGGGTCGGGGGCGCTGGGCGCGCTGCAGTGGATCACCGACAATGATCTCGACAAACCCGTCGGCACCGTGACGTACACGCAGATGCTCAACCGGCGCGGGGGAATCGAGTGCGACCTTACCGTCACCCGCCTGGCGGCGGATCGATTCTTCATCGTCACGGGCAGCGCGTTTGGGGTCCACGATTTTGCGTGGATTCGCCACCATCTCCCCGAAGACGGGTCCGTGACCGCGCGGGACATCACCGCCGATCTGACATGCATCGGCCTGTGGGGAGCGCGGGCGCGGGAGATCCTGGCGGAGGTCTGTGAGGATGACATCTCCAACGGGGCCTTCCCCTACATGACCAGCCGCGAGATCCGTGTTGCCGGCGTGCCGGTGCGCGCGCTGCGCGTCACGTATGTGGGCGAGCTGGGCTGGGAGCTCTACACGCCGTTTGCGCACGGTCTGGCCTTATGGGACGCGCTGTGGGAGGCCGGGCGGCCCCGCGGGCTGCGGCCGGTCGGGTACCGGGCCGTCGACTCACTGCGTCTGGAGAAGGGCTATCGCTACTGGAGCGCCGACATTACTCCCGACTACACACCCTATGAAGCCGGGCTGGGGTTTTGCGTCAAGATCGGCCGCAAGGATTTCCAAGGGCGGGCGGCCCTGCTGCGGCAGCAGGACAGCGGACTCATGCGCAAACTGGCCTGCCTGGTGCTGGCGGACAACACCATCCATCCTCTCGGCAACGAGCCGGTGGCCGTCGATGGGCGCGTCGTGTCCCGCGTGACCAGCGGCGGTATCGGCTACAGCGTCGGGGAGAGCATCGCCTACGCGTACCTCCCGCTGGACCTCGCCTCCCCCGGCACACCGTTGACGGTTGAGCTGGACGGTCGCCGCGTCGACGCGCGCGTGGAACGCGAGCCCCGGTACGACGCGGCCAATGCCCGCATCAAGGCCTGATGATCGATAGCCCAGCCCCCCGCCCGGGCGAAACGCTGCTGTTCACCGTCCACCACGGCCTGACCGAACTCAACCGCGATCGACGGGTCAGCGGACCCAGCCTCGACGTGCCCCTGCTGCCGGAAGGCATCCGGCAGGCGGAGGAAGCCCGCGACCGATTCGCCGGCACGGCACTCGATGTCGTGATCTCCTCCCCGCTGCTCCGGGCGATTCAAACCGCGGAGATCCTCACCGGAGTATCCCGCGATGCGATCGAGATCGACCCGCTGTGCAACGAGCGGTCGTTCGGACTGCTGGAGGGGCTGACGCGCCCTGAAGTCGAATCGCGATTCCCGCAGGTGGAATACCTGCAGATC
>JBIOXT010000198.1:0-3334 GCA_044869795.1 bacterium
CGGCCGGGCGCCAGGCCGCGGGCCACCGCATCACGGCGGACCCACCAGGCGGCGCCAAGCGAGAGTAGCAGATAGATGGCGAACGGGGGATTGAGTGCGGGCATCGCCGCTTGGTTCGGCGGCTCGCGAGAACGGTCCTGGCCATTGGTCTCGCCGGGCAAGGGAGTATCTGCTGATGCGGCGAAATCTGCTCAGCACGGACGATCGTCCGGCCCCCAGGGAGGTCCGCATGGCCCACGTCTCGCTCTACCGCAAGTGGCGTCCGCAGACGTTTGAGGAGATCATCGGCCAGCAGCGTGTCACCCGCACGCTGCAGAACGCGATCCGCGCCAACCGGATCGTGCACGCCTACCTGTTCGCCGGACATCGCGGGACCGGAAAGACCACCACCGCGCGTATCTTCGCCAAGACGCTGAACTGCCTCAACGGGCCCGCCCCCGAGCCATGCAACCGCTGCGCCAACTGCCAGGCCATCAGCGGCGGGTACTCGGTGGACGTGATCGAGGTCGATGCGGCCAGCTACCGCGGCATCGATGAGATCCGCGACAACATCAGGGACAAGATCCGGCTGACGCCGACGGAGGGACGGAAGAAAGTCTACATCATCGACGAAGCCCACATGCTCACCGAGCATGCGGCCAACGCGCTGCTGAAGACGTTGGAAGAACCGCCCGAGCACGCCGTGCTGATCCTGGTCACCACCGAACCGCACAAACTGCCCGCGACGATCCTCTCCCGCTGCCAGCGGTATGACTTCCGGCGGGTCTCCCTCGGCGAGATCGTCGACCGCCTGCGCACCATCGCCGCAACCGAAGGGTTCGTGATCGACCCCGACGCGCTGGAGTTGATCGCGATGAGCGCCGACGGCTCGGTGCGCGATGCGGAGTCGGTGCTCGATCAACTGGCGTCGTTCGCAGAGGGGCCGGTCACCCGGGATGACGTGCTGGCGGTGCTGGGAACGATCGAAGAGGACGCCGCCTTTCAGTTCGCCGAGGCGGTCATCGCGCGCGATACCGGGGCCGGTTTGACCCTCATCAACCAGTTCGTGGCCGAAGGCAAGGACATGCGGCAGGTGCTGCGGACGATGATCGACCACTTCCGCAACCTGCTGGTGGCCAAGACCACGGGCAGTCCCGCGGAGATCCTCGACATTACCGAGACTCGGGGACAGGCGCTCCGCGCGCAGGCGGAGACGATCCCCCTCGACGATATCCTGCGGGCGCTGCAGGTCCTCTCGGAGGCGGATGTCGAAGCGCGGGAGGCACGGCTGAGCGTCCCTGTCCGCTTCCTGCTGGAGCTCGCCCTCGTGCGGCTCTGCCGGCCCGAAATGGATCCCACCCTGCAGGGACTTGGCGCGCGCCTGGCGGCGGTCGAGCAGCGGCTGGGCACCGTCGATGCAGGCGCGCCGCGGCCGGAACCGCCGTCGAAGCCGGTCGCGCCCCCGGCGGCGCCGGCGACCGGGACCCGGGCCCCGCGGCGGGTGGAGAAGGTCGAGCCTCCGCACAACGGGGACGTGAAGGCGTCGGCGGTCGACACCCTCCCTGCGGCCGTGGCCATCGAGGATGTGCGCCGGCAGTGGGCCCGCATCCTCGAGCAGTTGAAGCGGACGAAGATGTTCTGCCACGCCCTGTTGATCGAAGGCATCCCGCTGCGGGTCGACGGCTCCACGCTGGTCGTCGGGCTGCGGACCGGTTACAACTTTCACATCGAGAACCTCCACAAGCCGGAGAACCGGAGCGTCGTCGAGGCCGCGCTGGAGCATGTCCTGCAGTCCCACCTTCGGCTGCAGTGCGAGATTCACGACGCAGCGGCGGAAGCCGACGTGAAACCCGATCCGATTGTCAGCAAGGCCGTCGAACTGTTCGGAGGCCAGATCGTTGAGGTCCGCAATGCGGACTAGTCGAGGGTAGGGTGCGCGACATCGGCAAGATGATGCAGCAGGCCAGAAAAATCCAGGAGCGCGCCGCGAAGCTCCAGGAGGACCTCCGTGCGGAGCGGGTTGAGACGACGGCAGGCGGCGGCGTGGTCAGGGCCGTGACCAACGGGCACGGCGAGCTGGTGGAAATCACGATCGACGCCAGCGTGGTCGATCCCGCCGACGTGGGGATACTGCAGGATCTCGTGGTCGCCGCGGTATCCGAGGCCCAGCGCATCGCCAAACAACTGTCCGAGCAGCGCATGAAGGAGCTGGCAGGCGGACTCGGCCTGCCCCCCGGGCTCATCTGAACTTGTACGCCGAACCCCTTGCCCGTCTAATCGAAGAGTTGTCCAAGATGCCGACCGTGGGGCCGAAGACGGCCCAGCGGCTGGCCTTCTACATCCTGCGCATGGCACCCGAAGACGCCGCGCGGCTCAGCCAGGCGATCCTCGACGCCAAGGCCAGGATCCACTACTGCAGCATCTGCTACCACATCACCGACGTCGACCCGTGCTCGATCTGCACCAATCCGGCGCGTAGCCAGAGCATGATCTGCGTGGTGGAGGATCCCCGCGACGTCCTGGCGATGGAGCGGACGAGGGAGTACCGGGGACTCTACCACGTGCTGCACGGGGCGATCTCGCCGCTCGACGGCGTGGGACCTGACGACTTGAAGATCACGGAGCTGCTCGCCCGTGTGCACCCCGGCGGCGTCAGCGAGGTAATCGTCGCCACGAACCCGCGTGTCGAAGGCGAGGCGACGGCGATCTACCTCGCGAAAATCCTCAAGCCCCTCGGCATCAAAGTCACCCGCATCGCGCACGGCCTGCCGGTCGGCGGCGACCTCGAGTACGCCGACGAGGTCACGCTGGCCAAGGCGCTGGAGGGCCGGAGGGAGATGTGACCCCGCACCCGCGGGTCGTGGGGTCAGTTTGAAGTGGCTGGGGGCGGCGGTTTGCTCGGGGGCGGCCCCTCGCTCCGAGTCGGGCGGCTCGGATTGACGTTGCAGGCCTCCCGTCCCCTGCGGCGCTCGCCTGCCAATCTGCAGCTACGGATCACTACCGGTCCCTTCCGCTTCCCGCGACATCGGTGCGGCGATCCTCGGCTTCACGGCCTGCCAAGTGGTTGCCGCCCGCCAACCTTCGCTCGGGCCGCCCCACTCGCCCGCCGCCTCCGGTCTGTCCCGACCATCTGCGCGTACCCTCTCCGTGGGCTGGTGGAGGGCCGCGGAGACAGCCTGTGTCAACCCCTACCGATTCAGGCAACCGACCCGCTACTCCGTTCCCGTTCCTGTTCGCAGGAGTGCCTCCGGCAGGCCGTGAAATGTGTTTCTCATTCCCCGAGAGGAGAGACGCCATGGGAACGTATTTGATCTTGCTGACGTGGACCGAGCAGGGCGTGCGCGGAGCAAAGGAC
>JBIOXT010000199.1:0-6291 GCA_044869795.1 bacterium
ACCGGCCCGCGCCCCAGACGGTCGGCCAGCCTCCCAGAAATGATCGAAAAGGCGTACATCCCAACAGCATGCGCTGAGATGACGACCGAGATGCTGCTGATATGGTGCTCGTGAAGACGCATGTGCAGCGGTGTGATCACCATCAGCATCTGCATCACCAGCTGCCCTAACACCAGCGCGGACAGGGCGACGATCGCCGCGGGGGTCCGAAAGATCTCCCCAATCCTGCGCTGCCCGCCTGAGACAACGAGCTCGGGGTTCATCGCCACGATCGCGTCGCTCACCGTTCGCGGTTCCGGACGCAACAGGGCAAAGACGATCAGCGACCCGACGGCAAAGAGCACGGTCGTAACGAGGAACGGACCCCCCAGTTCCGGAAGTGCCGTCAGCTTCGCCAATGACCCGGAGGCCCCGGCGAGGAGCGGCCCGAAGATCGCGCCCACCGCTCCACCGAGCACGACGTTGGAAATCGCCCGAGCCCGTTCCGCCGCCGGATGGACCTCCGCAGCGACGAACCTGGCAAGCTGCACGGCCGAGATCGCAAACCCGATCAACAGCGAGGCGACGAGGAAGAGCCCGAACGATTCGCGCTCGATCGAGAGGAGCGCAAGCCCCCCGCCGACCACACCGCTGAGCAGACCGAGGACGAGCGCGGGGCGGCGGTCCAAGCGGTCCATCAGGTACCCCCAGCCATACGCCGAAAGTGCCTGGCCTAACAGGTAGACCATCGCCGGAACACCGGCCCACGACAATCGGCCGCTGAGCCGGGCTCCGACGATTGTCATCACGGGATAC
This sequence comes from bacterium, assembly GCA_044869795.1. Taxonomy (GTDB): domain Bacteria; phylum Sysuimicrobiota; class Sysuimicrobiia; order Sysuimicrobiales; family Kaftiobacteriaceae; genus DASXUC01. The sequence goes on from JBIOXT010000199.1 coordinate 796, forward strand.
ATCGCAACCTTTGCCGCGGAGGCCAGGCCCTGGGCGGTGAAAAGGGTCCGCGTGATGCGGCGGGCATCCCGTACAAGATCCATCGGCTACTCCGCCGCAAACTCCAACGTCAAAGGGATGGCCCGGCTCAGCGAGTCTCCCACGGGCGAGGCGCGTTCCACCATCCCGCGCAGCCGGTCGAGTTGTTCGGCCGTCGCACCGGGGGCCTTGAGCTTGATCGTGTAGGTGATCCCGTCATACCCCGGTGGAGGCCCATCATCAATGCCGTAGAGTCTTTGCACGTTGAAATGCCCCCGCACTTCAATCGTCAGCGACTCGATCGGGATCCCCAACAGCGTGGAGTGCAGAGCGATGACTTCAACATCGCATCCGGCGAGCGTGCCGAGGAGGGCCTTCATCGAACTCGGCTGTCCGTCGCCGCCGGTGCGCATCGTGAAGCCCTCGCCTTCTATCCGCGCCTCGCTCTTGCCCACCCAGTGCGCCGTCACAATCGGATTGCGTTCGGCTTTCGCAAGATCGCGTTTCACTCCCTCGATATGCGTCGCCAGCGCCGGGACGTCGTAGCCATTCACACCCGCACCCTCCGCTTCCGGGCACGCTCGTTGGAATAGAGGTGCTGCTGAGCATACCCCGCCAGTCTGCCAAACCTCTCCCGCGCAAACCCCTGAATGTCCCGCACCGCTTTGGGGCGACCCCCGAAGTACAGGCGTTCCACGGCGCGCTTCACCCACACGTCGACCGGGAATGCTTCCCCCTTGCCGTACGCGAACAGCAGGACGCAGTCGGCGACCTTGTCACCGACCCCGGGCAGGCGCAGCAGCATGGCGCGGGCGTCACCGTACGGCGCCGCCGCCGGCAATCGCAGGTCAAAGCGCCCGTCCTCCACCCGCCGCGCAATATCGCGAACATAGGGGGCTCGGTATCCCAGCAGGCAACCTCTCAATTCGCGGAGCGACGCCGCCGCCAGATGCTCGGGACGGGGGAACGCCCACGATCCCTCAGCCAACGCATCGCCGAAGCGCCGGCAGAGCCTATCCAGGGTCATCTCGATCTTGGGGATGTTGTTGAACGCGGAAATCACAAAACTGATCAGGCACTCCCAGGGGTCCTGGCGGATCAGCGCGATGCCGCTGGTGGAACGCAGGATCCGACGGAGCATTCCATCCGCGGCCAGCGTGCGCTCGATGTGCGCCAGATCCTGATCTACGCCCAAATATCGACCGAATGCGGACATTCCGTCGGCGGACCGCAACCCTTCTACCTCGATGGCCCCGTCACGCTGCGTCAGCCGGACCATCCGGCCGGCGAAGACTCCGGCGGCGGTATCCCCGTCCGCGGTCCACCGAAAGACCTGCCCGCACGTCAGTGTCCGGTGGAGGTGATATGGAGGTAGTGCAGGCAGAATGCCGGACATTAGGACGGCTTCCGCGGACGGGCCAGCAGACGCTGATCGGCATTCGTCGGGTAGAACGGGCCGGTGCCGCTGGCGTAGCGTCGAGCACGTCGGAGGACGTCCGCGACACGCCAGGAGCGCACGTCGGGTCTTTTCGCATGCGCGATCCAGGTTGCCCCCATCCGTCGCGCTGCCGGTGTCAGGGTGCGCCACGCTCGACGATCGATCGCCGACCGGGCTAGCGCGTGGCGAAGCTCGGGCGGAACAACGAGGCGCGTAGGATTAATCATGAGCGTAGACTTCGTTGTTTGTGCTCATCACCTATAATTGCATTGGGTCCGCCGCGTCGAGAATCAACTGCGACCACGTTTCCATCCGATCTCGAAGGGCACGCACCTCAGCGAGATCGGCCAGCCGGCCGGAGAGCACTTCGGATTCCCGCACCGCGATCTCCGGGGTGTCGACGTCGACCACGTGGACCAGCCCGAAGTGGACCTGGCCGACAGGATTCGTGTCGTCGTTGAGCACCCCCGCCAGGCGCGCCTGCCAGCCTCCCTGAACTGAAAGCTCCTCCTCGAGCTCCCGCTTCAGTCCCGCACCGATGGGATCCGACGCGCCTTCGACATCCGCCTTATTGATGTGCCCGCCGATGCCGATGCTGTATTTCCCGTACAACCGTGCCTCACCGCCGGCAGCCGACCGCAGGAACAGAAACACGCGCGGTCCATGGCGCACGATGAGGTACGGAATGACCTGTTTCTGGCTCGGGTCTTCTTCGATGTCCCCGCGCCGCTTGAACACCGCATGGGTCCGGACGCGGGCAAGGAACTGCGCCGTTCCCGCCGTCGAGAAACCCTGCACGGGCTCGGGCATCAGCAGCGCCCGCGGGACAATCAGGATCTCTTCGTCTGCGCCCATCGGTGCGCTATTCAGGAGCATACGGGCGATCCCCTGGGGCGGGGCGGCGCTCATTGAGCGCTTCGAATCGCGCAATTTGCTCGGTCAATCCCAGCACGGTCACCTCATCGCCGGCCCGGAGGAGGGTGTCTCCCCCGGGAGTGCGCACCTCGCTGCCGTCCGCCCGCCGGACGGCAACGAGCCACACCCCCGTTCGATCGCGGATCCGGGCCCGGCTCAGCGGGATGTCGGCGAGCATTCCGTCCTTGATGGTCACGGTTTTTGTCCGCAGGAGGTGCTCCAGTCCCCTGGTCGGCAGTTCCCCGAACGGGGCGAGGCCCACCACGCCGCGCTGCTGTTCCATGTACGCCTTGACGTCATCGTGCGCCACGCCCAGCCGTTCGAGACCATGACGCAGCAGCGTCTGCGCTGCCTCAAACTCAGGCTGGATGACCTCCGATGCTCCGGCCTCGATGAGGGCGTCGCGCTGGCTCAGGTGTTGCGAGCGCGCCAGAATCGGGATCGTGGGATTCAGCGCTCGCAGACGGCGGACCGCGAGGCGGGTGCGCTGGAAGTCGGGAATCGCCACGACGGCGAGACGCGCGGTTTCCACCCCCGCCTGGCGCAGCACGGGCTCACTCGCCGCGTCGCCGTAGACGCAGGGAATACCGCGGGGACGCACCGCCTCGATGATGGAAAAATCGAGGTCCACGACCGTGTAGGGAATGTCGAACGCTTCCAGCGCTTCACCCATCACGCTGCCGACGCGGCCAAATCCGCACAGCACGACGTGCCCCGAGAGTGACGCGTCACGGCGATCGGCGGGATGAGGCGGAGCGATCGGCTCTTCGATCAGCCGGTGCGCCAGCGCCGACAATACGGCGCTGATCAGGATCGACAGCAGCGCGGCGGTCAGCACGGCGTGGTACAGGCCGGGACCGATGACACCGGCGCTGCGCGCTACTTGCGCAAGGACGAAGGAGAACTCGCCGCTCTGCGCCAGGTGAACACTCACCAACGCGCCTGCCGGCCAGGGATAGCGGAAGATCCTGAGGACCAGCGTGCGCAGCGCGAACTTCCCGACCACGATCACGCCCAGCAGCAGCGCGACGAGCGGAAGGTCGGCCCCGAGGTCCTGAGGTCTGATCAGGGTTCCCATTGATACGAAGAAGAGCGCGCCAAACAGATCTCGCATCGGCAGCACCCGCGCCAGAATCTCGTGGGTGAACTCGGACTCGCTGATGATCATCCCGCCCAGGAACGCTCCGAGCGCCAGCGAGAGTCCGAGGCCGCTCGACAGCGCCGCCGTGCCAATCCCGATCACCATGGCGACCAAGATGAACATCTCGGCGCTGCCGCTGCGCGCGACCCTGGCCAGGACCGGGGGCACGATCCGGTTTGCCAGGTAGAAGAGTGGGACCAGGACCACGAGGGCCCGCCCGACGGCGACGGCGAGCGATGAAATTCGTCCGGGACCGCCGGCAGCCAGCAGCGGCAGGAAGATGATCAAGGCGACGACGAGCAAGTCTTCAGACAGCAGCGTCGCGACCGACAGCCGGGCATGCGGCGTCTGCAGCTCGCCGCGTTCAAGAAACAGCTTGACCACGACCATGGTGCTGGCCACCGAGACGATGATGCCGGCGGCCGCGGCCTCGGCCGTTGTCAGGCCCGCCGCAACACCGGCACCGGTGGCCAGCCCGACCACGAGCAGCATAGTGAGCGGCGCGCCCACCATCGCCGGTGCGCCGAGACGGACCATTTCATGCAGCGAGAACTCGATGCCAATCGAGAACATCAGCAGCACGACACCGATCTGGGCCAACACTTCGAACGTGTGGACGTCCTGGATCGCCGGGCCGGGGGTGAACGGGCTGATCAGCAGGCCGCCGATGACGTAGCCGATGAACAACGGCTGCCGGATCAGCCTGGCGAGAACGCCTCCGGCGAGGGCGGCCGCCACAACCAGCGCGAGATCACGGAAGAAGGGGTTTTCGCTCACGGTGTGGGCTTGGAGGCCAACCCACAGAGAATCCCGAGCATGAAGTGGAAGCCATCACTCTGCCGGACCGACTGGATCCGCTGGAAGGCCTCGGCCTGGAAGGCCGCCAGGTCCCGCGGGCTCATCTGCTCCAGCGACGCCCGGGTCCCGTGGCCCCACAGCGTCTCCCACCATTCGTGCTCGTCCGCGTAGACGAAGTCGGCTTCATCGGCCGGTCGCCACATCGAGGACGGACGTGCCGGGCCGGACCGCTGCCAGCTCGACCAGGCGGCGGCCGAAATGAGCACAGTATTGGGGACCGCGCTGATCGTAGGTCGGTGCGGCGCGGCTGAAAACGCCGGCGATCAGTTCTTTGGTAGGCGCCGGATCGCTGGTCATGTTACAGGATGAACAGGACCGCGAAGTACACCACCATCAGGACCAGCCCCAGCGGGACCCCGACCCGCGCCCAGGTCCGGCTGCGGATGTTCAGCTTGTTGGCGGCGATGATGTTGGGGATGTTGCCGGGGATCAGCATCCCCCCGCTGATCAGCAGCCCCATCAACACGGCCCGCACCTGCTGTGTGACCATCGCCGGGCTGATTTCCGCCGCGGTCAGGGTGGCGTTATCGAGGATCGCCGAGACCATGTTGATCCAGTACAGGATCCTGGCATCGAGGGCAACGATGAAGCGGTCGATGACGGGCTTGAATCCCTCACCCAGCAGCGTGAGCGCCATCACGAAGAGGAAGACCTTGAAGGCGCGCACGGCCACATCGCGGTAGCCTTCCTCGTACGGCACCTCCTCCAGCGTCCCGTCGTGGTAGCGCAGCGGCTGGAATCCGCTCCAGATGCCGACGGCCAAAATCCCCGGAATGACCAGCGGGCCGAGCAGGCGCATCAAGAACCAGAAGTCCTCGTGGAGTTTGGCGGTGGCGATCGTCGACAGCGGTTCCCCGATCGGGGTCAGCGCCGCGCCCAGACCCAGCGCCATGCAGGCGATCACCACGAGGCGTGATTCGTCTTCCTTCTGAAATCGCATCGCGCTGATCAGTTCCACCAGCACCAGCGACGCGATGATCACCGTGATCACACTGCTGATCAGTCCCAGGACGATCACGACCACCGCCACGACGACGTGCATCGGCAGGATCAATCGCAGCTTCACCAATGCCTCACCGAGGTAACGGCGGAACCACATGAACAGCAGCCCTGAGACGAAGACGGC
>JBIOXT010000200.1:0-8801 GCA_044869795.1 bacterium
CCGCTCCGAGCACGGCGATCAGTCCCCGCAGGGCCTGGATGCGGCCGACCGCTTCATCACGGCTGCCGGGCAGCCTCGCCTCGCGCACGTCCTCCCACGCCGCGCCAAACTCCTCACTGATGCGCCGCTGTGCGGAGGTCAGTTCTGTCTCGACCTGCGCCTGCCGCACTTCCAGGCGGTGCGCTTGATCCTCGATCTCCCGCAGAGCGTCCTGGGTCTGGCGCCACTGGCCTTCCAGCTCCATCAATCGCTCCTGGAGCATGGTCCGTTCCGTGTCGAGGGCCGCCAGCGCTTCCCGGGTCGCTTCCTGAAGCTCCTTCGCGGTCTGGTGCGACTGGCGCACTTCGGTCAGGGAGTGATCGAGGAGGTGATACTCCCCGTCGAGGACCGCCACTTCCCCCTGCAGCTGGTTGCGCCGCGCCGTGAGCTCGGCGAGCTGGTGCGTGTACTCCTCGGTCCGCGCGTGGAGCCCTTCCAGCATGCCGGAAAGTTCAGCAAGCTGGACGCGGGCTTCCGTCAACGCGGCCACCGTCTCCTGCTCGCGCCCTCCCAGCGATCGGAGCGCGAGTTCGCGGATCGTGGCCGCCTGCTCACAGTCGGCGAGCGCTTTCGTGACCTCATCCTGATCGGCGGCGAGACGCGCGATCTGGGCCAGCAGGTCATCGCGGTCGGCGGCGAGCCGTTCGATCGCTGCGCTCTGGTCGTGCCCCTGCGCGGCGACCCGCGCGAGGTCGGCCCGTACGGCCGCCAGCGCCGTGTGCGCCTCGGCCAGGGCGGCGTCGGCATCTTGCCAGACCCTCGCCGCCGCGGCGACCTCTTCCTGCGCCGCGGCCAGCACCGCCTGGACGCCGGCCTGTTCGGCGGTCAGCTCACCGATGCGGTGCGCCAGGACCGCCTGCCGGTCGCGCAGCGCCGTGATCTGCTCCGTGCGGCCCAGTGCCGACACGGCACCATCGCCGCGGCCACGCACGCTGATGACTCCGTCGCCGGACAGCAGCTCCCCGTCGAGGGTCACCAGCCGTCCCCCATGCCCCCCGCGGCGCAGCGCCACCGCGGCATCGAGCGTGGTTACCACGGTCACGTCGCCGAGCAGCGCGTCGATCACCTCGGGCGACCCATTGGCCGACCGCACGAGGTCGGACGCCCGGCCGACCACCTCCGACGACGCCGGCAGCGGCGCCCCTGGGAACACCGCCAGCAGGTCCGCGGGCAGAAACGTGGCATCCCCGTTGCCGTTTCCACGCAGGTAGGCGACGCCGTGCTTGACGTCGTCCACGGTGCTCGCGATCAGCGAAAACAGACGGGTGCCCAGGGCCGCTTCCACCGCGGCGCGGTGGGCGGGCGCGACCTGCAGCACTTCGGCGACCGGATATTTGATGCCGGTGAATCGCTCGGGGTGGTCCTGCTTGGCAAGGAGGATCTCACGGACGCCCTGCTCGTAGCCCATCCGCTGCCGATCCATCTCTTCGAGAAATGCCAGAGTGGAGCCGGTAACCTGCTGCTCGGCCTCCGCGCGGCGCAGCTCGTCGTCGCATGCGTTGCCCCGCGCTGCGGCCTGAGCGGCCGCAGCGGTGGCCTCGTCGCGCCGGTGGACGGCGGCCTGCTGGCGTTCTCGCAGCGAGGCACCCGTCCCTTCCAAGGTCAGCGCCTGCGCGGACAGCGCCGCCAGCGCCGCGGCGGTCTCCGCCTCCCGTGTGTGCAGCGCACCGACCTGCTCGTCGAGCGCCGCCAGCGTCGCCTCGAGGCGCGCCAGATCATGGGTCGTGCGTGTGCGGGCCGCGGAGAGGTCCGCCGCCAGCCGCCGGCCCCCGGCCAGTTCGTCCTCAAGGGTCTGCCTGGCCGTTTGCAGATCGACCTGCCCCTCCTCGGCCAGCCGCAGCTGCTCCAGCAGTGCGTCGCGGCGCTCCCGCAGGGATTCGGCCTGCTCGTGGAGGGAGACGGATTCCTCTTCCACGTGCCGCAGGCGCGCGTCGAGCTGCTCAACGTCCTGCATCAGCCGCTCACGCTGCGCAGCGTTGGCGCGTACGCGCTCGGCGAGGATCTGCATCGAGGATTCCTTGGCGCTGAGATCTTCCACGATCTGCAGCAGCGTGCGCTGCCCCTGCTCCCACCCGCGGGCCGCATCGGCCGCCGCCGCGCGGGCGCCGTCGATCTGGCGGCCGACGTCGCTGCCGGTGGCGGCCAGCGCCTGCAACCGCTGCTGGGTGGACTCGGTCTGCGCGGAAATGCGCTTCAGGGACCCCACGATGCGCCGCGCGTCGTCGACCTGCAGCGCCAGCTCCAGATCGTGGACTTCCCGCGTGTACGCCTGATGCCGTTCCGCCGCGTCGGCTTGCTCGCGCAGTTGGTCGCGCTGGGTGCGGAGCTCTGCGAGCACGTCGGCCACGCGCAGGAGGTTCTCGGAGGCATGCTGCAGCCGGCGTTCTGCTTCCCGGCGGCGGCGTTTGAACCGCGCCAGGCCCGCCGCTTCTTCCAGCCAGGCCCGCCGCTCTTCGGGCCCGGCGGCCAAGACGGCATCGACCTGCCCCTGCCCGATGAGCGAGTAGGACCGGCCGCCCAACCCGGTTCCCAAGAACAACATCTGGATGTCGCGGAGCCGGCTGATGGTGTTGTTGAGGTAGTACTCGCCTTCGCCGCCGCGGTTCGCGCGGCGCGTCACAGTAATCTCCGCGTAGTCCAGCGGCAGCGCGCCTGAGTCGTTGTTGATCGTCAGGGCTACCTCGGCCATCCCCATTCCCCGCCGCGATGCGCTGCCGGCGAAGATGAAGTCGTCGAGCCGCCCGCTGCGCAGGCTGCGGAACGCCATCTCCCCCAGCGCCCAGCGGATGGCGTCGAAGACGTTGCTCTTGCCGCTGCCGTTGGGGCCCACGATTCCCGTGATGCCGGGCGTGAACTCGAGCTCGGTCCGCTCGGCGAACGTCTTAAAGCCGTGGAGTTCCAGCCGTTTGAGATACACCGTTGATCTCCTCAGGCAGGTTCGATGTCAGTGCCGCCCGACGGCGAGCAGCGATTCGTAGACGCCGACGACCTGGCGGGTCACGTGCTGCAGCGAGAACTTCTCGGCGGCCGCCCGGCCGGCATCGCCATAGCGGCGGCGCAGGTGGGGATCATCCAGCAACGCGACCGTCCGGCCCGCCAGCGCTTCCGCGGCCGGGGGCGTCAGAAACCCCGTCGTCCCGTCCCCGACGGCATCGGCCACCCCGCCCGCATCGACGGCGACAACCGGGACCCCGGCCGCCATCGCCTCGATGACGGCAAGGCCCTGCGTTTCCGTGTGCGACGCGAACAGGAAGACGTCGGCGGCAGCGATGCAGTCAAGCGTCCGCCGGTGGGGCTGCAGTCCGGCGAAGATGGTCCGGCGCGTGATGCCCAGGCGCCGGGCGAGGGCCTGCAGCTCATCCATTTCCGGCCCTCCCCCCACGATCAGCAAACGGGCGTCGTACCGTTCCGGGATCAGCGCGAAGGCCGCCAGCATCAAATCGATGCTCTTCTCCTTGCCGAGTCGAGACGCGGTGACCAGCAGCGGCTGATCGGGTTCCACCCCAAACGCCGGCCGGACCCACGCCGGGGTCAGTTCGGCGATCTGCGAGAGATCGATCGTGCCCGTGGGGATGACCTCGATGCGTGCAGTCACCCCGCGGGCGCGCAGGTACGCCGCGACGGCCCGGGATGGCGCGATCGTGCACGCGGCATGGTTGGCATACCATGTTACGTACGTGCGCACCATCGCCCGGCTCAGACCCGGGAGCACCCAGGTGGCGTAGTGCACGTACTCCTCGTACAAGGTGTGATGCGTGAACACGAGGGGCACGCGCCGCCGTCGTGCCTGCCATCCCGCCGACGTCCCCAGCAGAAAGGGCGTGTGCGTATGGACGATATCCAGCGGCGTCTCGTCCAGCCGTCTGGCGAGGGCGCGGGACACGGGCACCGCCAGCGGGAAATCCTCGCTCCGCGGCGGACGCACCGAAGGGAACCGAAGTACATGCCGGTCGGTGTCGCGATACCCCGGGTAGGCCGGCGCCACCACCAGCACGTCGTGACCCTGCTGCCGCAGCGCCCGCACCAATGCTTCCAGCGAGTGCACCACCCCGCTCACGCGCGGCAGATATGAGTCCGTGAACATGCCGATACGCAACTGCGTCTACTCTGTCTTCTCCGTCTTCCCAGTCTACTCCGCGTCTTCGTTTGGCGGCGAACTGAGTCATCGCGCCACCCGGACCGCCCGCGCGTTGCCGCGAGACGGCGAGGTCGGAGGAGGCGGAGCAGAGTGAGGAGACGTCGTTTCGAGGAGTGCCATGACGTCCGAAAGGCGGAACCGCCGCTGACCCCCCGCGGTGCGCTGGCAGGCGAGTTTGCCCTGCTCGGTATAGCGGCGGACGGTCGCCTTGCTGAGGTTCAGGATCGCCGCCGCCTCGTGCAGGGTGAGCACCGGATCCATCAGCCGTCGGATGATTTCATCTCTGCTCTCCGTGAGTGGGCGCCGGCCGCCCTTCCGGCGCACGGAGACGGTGCTCCCCAGGTCGATGGGCAAGGTTTCCTGCTTCAGCACCGGACGGGGCATGCGGCTCCGCCGGCTGCCTTGTCTGCGGCGCTGGGGCGCGGTGGGGATTGCCGAAGCCGGCTCGGCCGACAGCGGGTCAGGCGGTTCAGACGGAATGCTGCGGCGGGCGGGATGTCCTGGAAGTGGCGAAGTGTGCGCCGGGGATTCCCGGATGGGGTCCCTGGCGGCGATCACTTCAAGATACTTATACCAGTCCCGAAGGTCCTTCACGGCTTCGCCCCGGTGAATGAGATAGTCCGACGAGATGTCCGGCCGTTGCTGCGGTCGGGCGAAAGCTTTATTAGCCGTTCGAGAGACCGGTCTCGATTCCTCTACCCGGCCTGTGGTTCCGGCGGAGTCCGGCGCAGACGCTCGGTGCTGGCCCCGACCTCGGCCAGCAGGGCCTCGCGCTCGGCGAGCACCTGGGCGCGCGCGGAAGTGACCTGGGAGAACGCAGCCGGGGTCATCGCGGCCGTATCGTCCTCGTCGAGGATCCGGATGGCGCCGTCCGGGGTGATCATCAGGTCGATGGCCAGATCGTGCCATTCCACCGCATCCTGCCGGATGGCCGTCCCACCGGCGAGATTGATGTAGAAGGCAATGGTGCGCCCGTCGGCATCGACCCAGTGGTAGACGTTGTAGGGGCGATCGGTCCAGTAGTAGGCGTAGGTGACGGTGCCGGCGGGCAAGACGATGTCAGCGACACGGCGGGCCCGGCCGATCGGGTAGAGCAGCACGGCTCGGTCCGCGGAACGCTCCAGGAGACGGCAGACGAACTCCTGCCGCTCGCCGGCCAGCGTGTGTTTGATCTCTTTGATCGGTGAACCTGCCATCGGGTCGCCGCCGAGAGGAAAAACCAGGTCCGGAGATGAACAGCACACCCGACGTTACAACAGAGAATTTCATCCTCGATGCGTAACCCCCCTCTGCTCAACCGACAGCTCTGGCGCTGGTACCTGCTGCTCGTCATCGCCAACGAATTGGACCTCGTCTACACCTACTTCGGGCTGGGACGAGGCTTCTTCATCGAGGCGAATCCGCTGGCGCAGCCGTACCTGCTGACGTGGTGGCCCATCGCACAGAAGGTCATTCCCCTGGTGGGTCTGGGGATTGCGATTGCGGCGGTGCTGCGGTCGACGAACTACCGGCAGGAACGGGTACTGACGGTCCTGCAGGCGGTCACGGCGGTCTACGCCGTGCTGGCCTTCATGCATGTGGTGAACCTGCTGGCGGCGATCTGGCGAGGTTAGTCCCGATCGATGGGTCAGTCTCCCTCCTGCCGGCTGCCCTGCTGATCTTTCACCCGCTGCTCGAGGAGCTTCAGCACTTTCTCATAGACGCTGATCTCTTTCTCGTACTCGTGAATTTCTTCTTCGGCGGCGCGCTTGGGGTCGGACCGGCGGGCGAGAAAGGCCTTGATCTTCTGCTGGTTGTCTGAGGCCCAGCGCAGGTCGGCGATGAGCTCACCGAGCTCCGCGTCGGTCATCTTCTTTCCTTCCTGGTCGGCCTTGTCGAACTTCTTCTTGAGCTCCCCGTGCTTCTTCCACTTCTCCCAGTCCAGGCCGACGGCTTCCGCGTCCTTCTTGGCGGCGTCCACGTGGCTGCTCTCGTGCAGCTCGGTCAGGTCTTCGTCGAAGGCCTCCTGGGGGTTCGACCGGTCGGCTTTCTCCTTTTTGTCCACCTGACCAAACGCGTCGGTCGTGGCGGCCACCTTGGGTTTGTACCCCAATCGCTCCAGGCATTTGGTGGCCCACTCTTCCATCTGGTTCCCCTTGGTGATCCCGTCGATCTCCTTCTCGGCGTCGGTCAGCACCGCGCCCTTGGTCTTCTTTTCGTCCACGGCCTTCTTCTGGTCGAGGAAATCCCTGTAGCACTTAGCGGAGTCTTTGGCGAATTTGCTTTGCTTTTCGAGCTCGTCCTTGCTGTTTTCCAAACCAGGCGGGATCGTGATGCCGTCGACGGTGTCCTCCGGGTGCGCGGGAAGCGGGGCCAGGACGATCAGTCCCAGCACAACGAGCAGGATGGCGATCCTGGTTGCCGGCGCTGGTGTCCTCATCGACCGACCTACGGCCGGGCCCCGAACTTGATGTGCACCCCGTTGAGCACCACCACCCGGCAGCCGGCCGCCTCGCACGGATAGATCTCGAACTGGACCGCGTCGATCCCGTTGACGAGGATGTCCCCGTCGTACAGCGGGCGGCCTCCGGCCGCGTCGCGAATCTGCACGCTGTGCCTGCCCAGCCGCAGCCTGGCCACGTGGACGGCCTGCTGGGAGACGTCGGCCACCGCGAACGTGGGGTCAAACTCGGCCACCCGCGCCCCGTCGATATCGATCGCAAACCGCCGGTTCTCACGCCGGACCAGGTCATAGCCGGCGTCGATGAAGTAGACCGGAAAGGTCCGGCTGATCCGCCGCACAGCTGGCGGCAACTGGGCGATCGGTTCATAGCGCAGCCCCAGGCTGCCCCTGGACAGCCGGAAGGCGCTATCGATGGCGCGTGCAATCTCGATTTCTTCCGCAGTAGCCGACCGAAGCCTCATCATGCCTCCACCGGGGAGTTCATCTGGGCCGGCGGCCTTGTGGCCCTGTGCGCCGGGACGGGACAACGCGGTGAGCGCGACGAGGAACAGAAGGGCGATCAGCAGCACGGCGGCGAGTCCAGCGGTCGTGCCGGGGCGTGGCCGGTCTCTCATCGTCTGTCGGCGGCTTTCGTGGCGATCTGGTCGGGGAGGGGGGATTTGAACCCCCGGCCTCAGCGTCCCGAACGCTGCGCGCTAACCAAGCTGCGCTACTCCCCGACGTGCCCACTCATTCTACACTACGCAGCGCCGAGGGTCGACCATCTGACTCTTTGTGGACTGTCTCGACCGCCACCCTTCCACCGTTCGCGCAGCGTTCGACACCGTCGAACTCTCGAGAAAGTAAAGCCGCCACTTCGCGAGCGCTCCCGCTGCTGGGCCTGGCGATCGCGTCATAGCGGTGGCTCAGTCGACCGATTGTCGGCAGGGGCGGATGCTGGCCGTGCTGCAGGCCGTAGCCGCCGTCTACGCGGTGGTGGCCTTCATGCACGTGTTGAGCCCGCTGGCGGGGCTAGGTCTCGTCCGGCCCCGGTTTCTGGACAAAGGCCCACCGCTCAAAGAACGGCGAGATGTTTACCGGCAGATCCATTTCCGCGAAGTATTCATCGACCGCCTTGTTGCAACCGGGCCAATATGGACCGTTGTAGTCAGAGAAGAGGATTACTCCCCCCGGTGATAAGAGTGGAAATAGATAACGCAAGCAGGTTCGATAGGATTCATACAAGTCGACGTCGAGGAAGATAACCGCGAACTGCAGGTGTTGCAGGGTAGGAAGCGTGTCCTCGAACCAACCGGGAACCAACGTGACCTCGTTCTGTAGATCGTAGCGACGGAGACGGCTCTCAACGAAATCCTTCGGCGAAGCGTAACCGCCCGCACGCTTCAGCGGGTGCGGCTGCGGCTCACGATCCGTGTCTTCCGGTCCTGGGTCGGGAAGTCCCTGGAATGAATCACATGCGTAAAGGCGTCGGCCCTCGGCAAACCAGCCCGCACGGCGCATCGCAAAAGCAAGTTGCAGGAGGCTATTGCCCTGGTACGTCCCGCACTCAACAACATCACCCGGTATGCCCTTGAGGGACGTAATCGCCTTGGCGGCGAGTTTGTCCGTAACCATGTACCAGTGCAGATCTTCCATTCCAACAAAGTCGACGACGCGGAGATTGGGGCGTTCCTTCCACGGCCGTGTGAGCCACTCAGCCACCATCGACAGAGCTACACGCCGGTCGGCAAAATCGCGCGCTCGCTGCCCGCCGGCACGCCGGGCCCGGATCATTTCGGCGACGACGCCATAGGCGAGTTTCGGAATACGGGTCAGAAGTATGTTGGGTTACCCGGGGGTCTCATTTTCGTGGTCAAAAAAGCATGGCAAGCTCAGACAAACTCATGGGTCAGGGTCTGTTCCTGACGGATAGAGCGGACATTCCATGCATAGGTGATCAAAGGCGCACAGCAAAGAACGTGTCGGTTGTCTGCACATCGAGATTGCCCCCGCTAGACTGATGACCGAGTATCTCAAGGTAGTCACCCGCAACGAGTTGCAGATCAGTGGCCAAAAGCACGCGGGTTGTCACACTTTCAGCGACGGGTAGTACCGTAATGGTTAGTTGTTCCGCCGAACCATTCTTTCTCAGAATGATCGTGCGTTGGCCTGAGGTGGTGCTTGCATATCGAAGGAGAGCAG
>JBIOXT010000201.1:0-4815 GCA_044869795.1 bacterium
CACGGAGCGCTGACCGGTGCGAACAACGATGGTTGGCCGGAGAACGTCATTTCCCCGGGTGACCGGCAGTTGTCGGAGTACCCGAACGAGCAGGAGGCGGCGGGGCTCTTCTATCACGACCACGCCATGAGCATCACAAGGTGGACCGTGTTCGCGGGCCTCATCGGTTCCTACGTCATCAGAGACGATGAGGAGGATCGGCTGAGTCTCCCGGGCGGCGAGTGCGAGATCCCTTTGATCATCTCCGATCGCAACCTCGACACGGATGACCAAGGGCGACTAACCGGCGACCTCCTGCACAAGATCACCGTGATCAACGATACGGGCTGGATGCGCGCGTTCACCGGGCCGTTCACTCTGGTCAACGGCGTGATCTGGCCGTACAGGAACGTGTCGGCCAAGTGGCACCGGTTGCGGATCCTCAATGCCGCCAACACCCGCCAGTACCGACTCCGATTGGTCGACGAGAGCGGAACTGACGTGCCGATGTACCAGATCGGCTCCGACAGCGGACTCCTCGCCGAGCCTGTGGAGCACGTGGCCGGCATCACCATGGGAGTGGCGGAACGGTTCGACCTATTGATCGACTTCAGCCGATATCGGGGGCAACGGCTAGAGATGATCAACGCGGAGACGAATCCCGATCCCGGGCCGTGGCCGCACGTCATGCAGTTCCGAGTGGGAACGGCCGAAGTACCGAACACCTTCGCCCTTGCCAAGAACCTGTCCCGCTCGTTCAAGAGGGTGACGAAGGTGCCCGGTGACAGCCCGCCGGACCGGCTCGTCGTGCTCACTCCGATGGGACCGACGCAGGCGCTGCTCTGGGAGATGGCCAAGGTGGCGCAGCCGTCCGGGAAACTGCCCATCGACGGGATCGTCCAGATGGTCGAGGACGACGGCGAGCTCACCACCTACGAACGACAGGCGGTCTCCTTCGTCGACCCCGTTCGCTTCACGGTGATGGCGAACAGCTGGGAACAGTGGCGCTTTCTGCACGCCGCAGCCTCTGGGTGGCCACATCCGATGCACGTGCACGTCACGAGTTTCCAGGTGCTGCGGCGCGATGCGCTCGACATCAGCGGGTTCAAGACCATCACCAACCCCGACGGAAGCAGCGGCTTCGGCACCGTGTCGCCGATCAAAATAGTGAAGTCCGGACCCGCGCTGCCCGGCGAGAACGGCTGGAAGGACACCGTTCGGGTGCAGGCAGCCGAGCTCGTGACCGTCGCCGCCCGGTTCGGCAGATCGTCCGGCAAGTTCGTCTACCACTGCCACATGTTCGAACATGAAGACATGGGGATGATGCGCCATTTCCGGGTCATGCCATCGGAAATACACAAGATCGAGGAACGCGACGATATGAGCATGCACCACCACCACTGATGGTGGTGGTGGTGGGCGGCACAGCCCACGCTTGATCTCCCTGTTGGAGAGAAGCGTCCACGCCATCACCGGCTTCTGGCGGCGCGGGCCCCGATCCCGGGCCGCCAGGGCGACGCGTCACTCAGCCCGTGATCCGCTCCACGGGGATCCACAGTTCAGCGTTACACGGTTCGTACGCGAAGGTTGGCCTGGACGATTTCCTTGCTGGTCAACGGCGGCGACCCGGCCGTTCGAGTCGAAGACGGTAGTGATCCCGGCATGCGACCGAAGGCCCAGGGCATCGCCGCCGGCACCGGGGAAGTCGACGCTGAACATCACATTCCCCGTGGCCGCGCGCACCTCAGCGGTGCCGCCGGTAAGGGTTGCGTAGATGTCCCCGTCCGCCAGGATCATGGGATCGTCGAGCTTCGAGGTCGATGCCGCGGCGTTGGAACCATCGCCACGTCGCAGCAGGACACCGGCGTTCCCGCGGTCTGGATGCAGGCTCAGGACGGTTCCGCCAGCGAGAACATATGCGGCGGTCGCGTCAGTGAGTTCCACCGAAGAGCGGTTGCGAAGTGTCCATGTCGGCAGGTCCCATCGCCACGCTTGGACCAGGTGAGATCTGGGCCAGCCGTCCAGGAGTATCGATCCCAGCGCGGTGATGCTCGTGGGGGTGCGGCTGACGGACAGGATCTCCTTGGCGTCCGTCATCTCTCGCCAAACGACGCGGGGGCGGTCACTGAGGACATCGAACACGACGATGCCCTCCTCGCTGATCGCGGTAAGCAACCCGCCGTCGTATGACGACAGGATCTTCCGGACACGAAGGGTCGTCCAGTGGCGGACCTTACGGGAGGCGAGGTCGAGCCGGTGCACGTCCTTGGCGGATTCACGGTGCGTCACCAGCAGGGCGGCGCCGCCGTGGTCGGCGATGACGAGTTGGTGCGTCGGGACGTCCCAACCCGCGCGCACTCGACCGTCCCGGGTGAGCAGGACCGCGCCCCCGTCCCCGCATGCGACGAGCACCGCGCCACCGCGCAAAGCGGCAGCGTCGAAGACCGTGGCCGTTCCTGGAGGTCCTGAAGCCGTGAAGGAATTCGGCTCACGCGGCTTGTGAACGTGGCGTCGTGGGGGTTTGGAAAGGTCGGCCACGGCGAGTGGGTCCGCCCGGCTCGACAGCTTCTTGGTGACGCGGTTGAGAGTGGTCCTGTCGAGCACCCAGCCACCATCACGGACAAGTGCCCGCAACCCCGCTGTGGCCAACGCGCGGTCGGTCGCCGGGTCCGCGCACTCAAGTTCCGCGAACGTCGTGCCGAAGCGGGCCCTGGCGATCATTCCGTCCGCGTCATCGTCATCCAACAGTGCCTGCCCCGTACGGCGAGCGGCGTCGCCGGGCCGGTGGACAACGAGATAGGCGAACAGCTGGGCGGCGTCAGCGCCGCCCAGCGCGATCCCGGATTCGAGGCTGGAGACGACCAGTGGGCGTAACGTCTCCTCAGGCCAAGCCGCCTCGACCGCGCCGATGGGGTCTCCGGCGGCCTGCCGGTCGTACACCCAGGCCCGGCGAAGCTCATGGGCGGCGGCAGCGTCGACCCGCTCCAAACGGAGGATCCCGCCGGCGAACGCGCCCCGAGATCGAGCGATGTCCGCCGGTACGGCTGCCGCGCAACTGCGCCGCTGTGCGGTCGGCCCGCCGTGACGGCTGTCCGATCTTGGCTATGGCGCGCAGATCCGGCGCTTCCGCCTTGTCCGAGTATTCGACCGGCGGGACGGGCGGTTCTGGGATTTCGATCGGCTTGAGTTCGGTGATCGGCAGTCCGGTCGAATCCAGCCAATCCGCTGGATGCAGAACGGGCAGCGCCTCCACCTGCTCCACGCGTGTTTCACCGGCCCGCTGCCAGGCGATCTCCACGGCCTGGGGTACGTCCGCGCCGGGCGCGACCAGTGCTCCGGAGACGACACGCAACGGCAGCCCTGGAGCCGTTTCCGCCCAGCACTTTGCAGTCCGGCTCGACCGTGACATCGGCCTGCGCACCACGCGCATCCACCACCGCCCAGGACGATTTCGCCTTTCGGACCTATCTGCCCCGTACGTCCAGGGATGCACCATTCGCTATGCCGCTGTCCCCGCCTGACATGGTTCAGCCGATCGAAGCCACCATCTACAGCGGGGGCGATGGCGCCGAAATCTGTCCGCTGTGCATCGTCCCATCTGAGCCGCCACCAGTCGTCGCCGAAGGGACAGACCACGTCCTCGGCCTTGTAGTACAAGGGGGCGAGCCCTTCCGCGCAGATCTTCTCGATATCCTCCGGTTCGAGGTCGGCGGCCTCGACGGGGATGGACATGGATTTGACCCTGCCCAGCGTTTTCCCGCTCACCTGGACGCGGATCATCCGTTCCTGCTCGATCACCGCGACGATGCGGTTGCCGAGCACGGAGGCGGCCAGGACCGGTCCCTGGAGACGATGGAGGTGCGGTTCGTCCACCCGTGAATAGGCTGACCGGGGTACGTGAATCGAGACGAGTTCGTTCGCGGCCCGGCCCCGGGCCAGGATGCGCCTCGCCGAGCTGGGGAAGAGAGGGAAACGGAACGCGTCGGTGACTCCCCGCTTGCCGTCGATCATCGGCGCACGCCTGAACCCCTTGCCGCGCAATGCCCTCACCGCGAGCGCCCCATCGGGCAGAGCGAGTTCGGCGTTGCCGTCCTTGAACACGATCCGCACGTGGGTGGCCCCGTGCTCGCCCCACTCCGATTCGCGGCTGCTGATCACCCGGCGCCGCCCCCTAAGGCGCCGCACCTCGCGCTGAGTCACGGATCAAACCGCCACCGGCCTTCGGAGATGACGTCCACCTTGTCGTCACTGACGCGAACAGCCGTGTCGTCGTCGATGAAGTAGATCGGGAAGTCCGCCCGCTCGACGATGCGATCAGCCCAGGCGTCGTCCCGCTCCGGGAAATCCGGCGAGTACAGGTGCGGCTTCAGATACCAGTCGAAGAGACCGAACGGCGGCTCCACCGTCGTCGCGCCGAGCACGTGCAGGTCCGCGGCATCCCCGATGACGTCGGCGGAGTGCTCGGTGAGATCCCGACTGAAGATCATCGATCCGGCGCTCACCCCCACATAGACCCGGCTCTCCAGCGCTTCCAGGAAGCCACTGGCCAGGCCGTTGCCGGTGATGCTGCGCGCGAGATGGTAGTGGCTGCCGCCCTCGACATAGATGACGTCGGCATGTAGCAGCCGGTCGAGCACCATCTGCTGCGGCAGGCCGTTCAGCTCCAGGATGTGGAACTCCCGCCAGCCGAGACCGTGCAGCCGACTCAAATCCGCGACGAACCACCCGTGGTCACCGGGCTCGGCGAGAGACGCCGTAGGAATGTACACGATGTTCGCCGACTCGAACGGCTTTCCCAGCAGGTCCCGCAGCGCATCCCGCAGTGTCTCGTTGCGC
>JBIOXT010000202.1:0-20951 GCA_044869795.1 bacterium
GTTCACCTGCTCCCCCATGTCCTTCGTTTCCCCGTTTTCCGCGTTTCCCGGCTGTTAGCGATCGACGTCGGAGAGCACGATGTCGATGCTCCCCAGAATGGCAATGACGTCGGCCACCTTCCACCCGCGCATCATCTCGGTCAACGCGTACAAGTTGCTGAACGCCGGCGCCCGGATCTTGACGCGGTACGGCTTGTCGGTTCCATCGCCGACGAGGTAGATGCCGAGGTCGCCGCGCGGCGACTCCGTGCGCGCGTACACCTCGCCCTTGGGCACGCGCAGGGTCACCGCCACCTTAGACCTGATCTCTCCGGCGGGCAGGCGGTCGAGGCACTGCCGGATCATGCGGATCGCCTGGCGCATCTCTTCCATCCGGACAAGGTAGCGTGCAAAACAGTCCCCGGCGGTCTGCACCGGGACGTCGAACTCCAACCGGTCGTACACTTCGTACGGATGCGCCTTGCGGACGTCATAGGCGATCCCCGACGCACGGGCGACCGGACCGGAGGCGCCCATCTGGATGGCCGTGTCCTTGGGCAGCACGCCCACGCCCTGGGTCCGGGCCAAGAAGATGGGGTTGCCGGTCAGCAGCTCGTCGTACTCCGGCAGCCGGTCGGTGAAGTAATCGCAGAACGTCGCGCACTCGTCGGTCCAGCCGGTGGGCAGGTCTTCGTACACGCCGCCGATGCGGAAGTAGACATGATGCAGCCGCCCGCCCGTGGCGTGCTCGAACAGATCCATGATCCGCTCGCGCTCACGCATCGCCCACAGAAACGCGGTCACGGCGCCGAGATCGATCCCGAAGGTGCCAAGCCAGAGCAAATGGCTGCTGATCCGCTGGAGTTCGAGCATGATCGTGCGGATGAACTTCGCGCGCTCGGGCACCTCGATCTTCGCGAGGCGCTCGGTGGCCAGCACCCAGACCTCCTCGTTGGCCATCGCCGAGAGGTAGTCCATGCCGCGGTCGACCAGGGCGATGTTCTGGAGGTAGGTGCGGTGCTCCATCATCTTCTCGACCGAGGAGTGCAGGTAGCCAATGTCGGGCTGGACATCGACGACGTTCTCACCGTCGAGGGTGACGACCAGGCGCAGCACCCCGTGCGTGCTGGGGTGCTGCGGCCCCATGTTCAGCATCAGTTCTTCGGTGCGGAGGGCCATGAGGTCAGGACTCCGCGACAGCCGATTGGTAGACGCGCCGGCGGAGGAACGGTTCCTTCTTGATCTTGTCCTGGAGTTTGAGGAACCCTTCGATCAGCGCCTCGGGCCGAGGCGGGCAGCCGGGCACATAGACGTCGACGGGAATGACCTGGTCGATGCCTTTGAGGATCGAGTAGTTGTCGTAGTAGAACGGACCGCCGCACGTGGCGCACGACCCCATGGAGATCACGTACTTGGGTTCGGGCATCTGCTCCCACAACCGGCGCACGATGGGCGCCACCTTGATTGTGGCCCGGCCGGCGACGATGATGCAGTCGGCCTGCCGTGGCGTGGCGCGGGGAATGATGCCCATCCGGTCCATGTCGAACCGCGTGGCGTAGGCCTGCATCATCTCGATCGCGCAGCACGCCAGCCCAAACGTCAGCGGCCACACCGATGAAGCACGGCCCCAGTTCAGGACTTCCTCGACCTTGGTGAGGATGACCCCGCCGCCGGGCAGCGAGTCGATGACTTCCAGGGCGCGATCCAGCGGCAGCACCGTACTGCGGGGGACGTACTGAGGATCAGCCGGCATACCGTCTGTGCCTCCCATCGATTGCCGTGCGGGCCGTCTCTATCATAGCGCCGGGCCCGCAGGGCGTCAAAAGAGCGCCGCCTACCGGCGCGCGACCGGTGCCGGTTTCGCGGCGACGACAGCCCGGATGGCGTCGGCGATGTGCGGGGCGCTGATGCCTGCGGCGTCCAGCAGTTCGTCGGGCGTTCCCGATCCCGGCATCGCCTTCACGCCCAGCGCGCGCACCAGCGGAAACGGCTCGCTGCCGGCCAGCGCGCTGAGCACCGCCTCCCCCAGGCCGCCCTCCGGCCAGTGATCCTCGGCGACGACCAGGGCCCCCGTCTGCCTCCCCGCGGCGCGCAGCGTCTCGACATCGATCGGTTTCACCGAGTAGGCGTCGACGACACGGACGGCGATGCCGTCGGCGGCCAGCTGCGTATGCGCTTTGATCGCTTCGTGCAGGGTGATCCCCGCGGCGACGACGGTCGCCTGGTCGCGCTCCGACGAACGCGCGACCACGCTGCCGCCGACGGCGAACCGCTGCTGCGGGGAGTAGATCACCGGGGTCTTCTCCCGCGTGGTGCGCAGATAGACGATGCCCGGCCGCTGCGTCATCGCGGCGACGAGCTGCGCGGTCTGGTTCGCGTCGCACGGATACAGCACCGTGCTCCCATACACGGCGCGCATCATCGCCAGGTCTTCCAGTCCCATCTGCGACGGACCGTCCTGGCCGATCGAGACCCCGGCGTGGGACCCGCAGAGTTTGATGGTGGCGCGGGACACCGCGGCCATGCGGATGAAGTCGTAGGCCCGCGTCAGGAACGCCGCGAACGTCGAGGCGAACGGGGTCCATCCCCGGACCTGCAGGCCGACCGCGGCGGCGACGAGCTGCTGTTCGGCGATGAACATCTCGAAGTAGCGATCGGGGAACGCCTCGGCGAACGTCTCGGCGTACGTGGAGTTGTTGACCTCGCCGTCGAGGACCACCACCTGGGGCATCGCCTCGCCGATGGCCTTCAGCGCGTCGCCGTACGCGCGGCGGGTAGCCACGGCGTCCCCTTCCTTGTAAGAAGGAAGCGACACGGGCTTCGCGCCCGGCCGGGCCGGGGGTGCACCAGGATCCGGACGGCGTACCTCGACGGTCGCGTGGCGGTCTCCACCCAACTCCCTGATCGCGTCGGCCGCCTGCTCCTTTGACAGGGCCTTCCCGTGCCAGCCCGGCCGGTCCTCGACCAGCGCGACCCCGCGCCCTTTGTGGGTGCGGGCCAGGATCATCGTGGGAGTGTCGGTCGCCGTTTCGGCCTCCGCGTAGGCGGCCTCGATCTGATCGAGGTCATGGCCGTCGATGCCGATCGTGTTCCAGCCGAAGGCGCGGGCCCGTGCCGCATAGGTCGCGGTGTCCCAGCCGACCATTGTTTCGCCGCGCTGCCCCAGCCGGTTGACGTCGACGATGCACGTGAGGTTGCCGAGGCGATAGTAGGCGGCGTGCTCGACGGCTTCCCAGACCGCGCCCTCGGCGGTTTCGCTGTCGCCGGAGAGCACCCACACCCGGTACGGGAGTTTGTCGAGATACCGGCCCGACAGCGCGACGCCGACGGCGATCGCCAGCCCCTGGCCCAGCGAGCCCGTCGCCACGTCCACCCACGGCAGCACCGGCGTGGGATGGCCTTCCAGCGGGCTGCCGAACGTCCGGTAGCGCATCAACTCCGCGTCGGAGATGGCGCCGGCGGCTTTGAATATCGAGTAGAGCAGCGGCGAGGCGTGCCCTTTCGAGAAGATCAGGTGGTCGTTGGCGGGATCCTTCGGCGCGCGGAAGTCGTAGCGCAGGTGTCCGTCGAGCAGCACGGCCATCAGGTCCGCCGCGGACATCGACGACGTCGGGTGCCCGGAGCCCGCTGCGGTGCTGCAGCGGATGCTGTCCACGCGCAACTGCTGCGCGAGCTCGCGCCGCCGGTCGGCCTGCGTCATGGGTATCCTCCGAAATCTTGGCGTCAGTCCTCGGAGCTGGCCTTCGCGGTGACCGTGCGGTGGTTGGCCTCGAACTCCTCGACGCCCTGCTCCAGCGCCACCCAGGAGAGCGTGGCGCACTTGATGCGGACGGGGAACTTGCGCACGCCCTGCAGAGCCATCAGCTCGCCCAGCGTTTCCTCGGCCACGGGCGTCCCGTGCATCATCGCCTTGAACAGCGCGGTGAGCGCTCTGGCTTCGTCCAGGGTCTTGCCCTTGACGAGCTCGGTCATCATCGACGCCGAGGCCTGGCTGATCGAGCAGCCGCGGCCGACGAACCTCACGTCCCGGATCGTCCCTCCGGCGAGTTTTACGTAGATCGACAGCTCGTCGCCGCAGAGGGGGTTGGCGCCTTCCACCGTGATGTCGGCGTCGTCGAGGGTCCCTTTGTTGCGGGGATGGGCGTAGTGATCCAGGATGACTTCGCGATATAGATCATCCAGCGCCATGCTGAGTCTCCTCCCGCCATTCTAGGCGATGGGAGGAGACCCAGCAACCAGACCTGATCAGCCGGCGGGTTTGGGCGCCGGTCCCGGAGGCGGTGGTCCGGCCGCGAGTTGCTTGGTCCGAAACGGCGACGCGGCCAGGGCGCGGCGGAACAGGAAGACGTAGATGCCGAGACTGATCACCCACACGAGCAGCGTAACCAGGAAGTACGACGAGAAGAACGTGGCCACAAACCCCGACCCTCCGCCGAGCCGCTCCCGCAGGAACAGCGGGAAATCGTAGGCGCTGTGCAGTCCCGCCGCCAGCAGCAGCCCGCCCAGGACCGCCCGGCCGGAGCGGCCCTCCACGATCTGCTCGGCCAGGAAGTAGCCGACAATCCCGGACCAGGTCACGTGGCCGATCGTGCTGAGGAAGGCGCGCAGCGGTGCGGTCACCGCGAACGCCGAGACGAGGGCCGCGCCCGTCGCCGCCCCCGGGGGGGCCCCGGCTTCCGCGGCCGACCGCAGCACGCCGAAGTACGATCCAATGATGTAGATGAAGTTCTCCCCCGCCGCAAATCCCAACGCGGCGGTGGTGAGATAGACCATGCCGTCCACGCGCTCGTTGAAGTTGGGGTTATTGCGGACACTGTTCGTGGCGACGAGGTACTTCATCGTCTCCTCATTGAGGCCGAGCAGCACGATGCTGATCAGCAGCAGCGTAATGGCCAGCGGGATCGCTCCGCTGGTGCCGTAATGATCCGCCGCCTGAACCAGGGTTCCGCCGAGCAGTTCGTTCATCCCCGCGGCCCAGGGGCCGGCCAGCAGTCCCCACAGGAACAGTTTGCCGATCAGCGATTTCGGCTCGCGCTCGTAGCGGTCGCGGCTGTAGAAGAACCACAACCAGAGCAACGCCGGAACAAATGAGGCCACCAGGGCCGCAATGTGCACCATGCCCGCATTCCCTCCGTCGAGCTAGTGACTCTTCTGCCGCCGGCGCTGGTCGGCGACAGCCTTGCCGATCTTCAGCGCGATCGCGCCGCCGGGCACGATCAGGTTGACGGTCTCCGCGCCGAGGTCGAAGAGCACCTCGCGGTTGAAGATCCGGCGCATCTGGTGCTGGAAGGCGCGGCTCCCCGTGCTGACCTCGCCGCTCACCACGTCCAGCTCCAGCACCGCCTTTTTCGCTTTGGCCTCCCAGGAGTACTCGATGGCGTACACCGGGTGGTAGATGAGGTGGAGCTGCTCGATCTCGATCTCCTCGTCGAAGATCTGGTCGGCCTCATAGGGCTTCACGAGCTGCTGCACGAGAGTCTGCACCAGCGTCGAGGCCTTGACCTCCGGCGGCACGACGACGGCATCGGGAGGCGCAAATTCGGCGAGCTCCACGATTTCCTCGCGCGGCGCGGCGAGGATGGCTTTGGCCTCGATGTCCATCTCCCCGACCGCATCAACAATCTTCTCCAGGCGGGCGTCGTCGATGCAGTGCTCCACGCCGCGGATGATGAAGTGCCGGGGCGGACCCGCGGCCACCGGGTAGTCGTCGCCTTTCACCGTCACGCGCTGGACGGTCGCGTCCGCGACCTGGACCCGATACTCGCGGCCGCGGTCGAAGACGATGTGCTTGCGGGCGACGATGTGCCAGATCGGGTCAAACCGCTTGGTCATGGAGAGGATCTTGATCTCCTCCCCCCTCGGGCGGAGCAGCAGGCGGGCCACGGACCCGAACGCGGCGCCCTTGTTTTCCACGGCCCGTTCCCGCGCCTGGTCGTCGGACAACCGCGGCTGGACGACGAAGACCTTTTGCTCACTGACGGTGATTTCCATGACGAGCCTCCGCGGCGCGTGCGCCGCAGTTACTTCAAGACAACGGCAACGACCAGCAGCGCCATGGCTAGGATCGTCGCCCCCTGCACGAGCGCGACTGCCATGTTTCCCTTCCTCAGCTCCTCCATCTCGTCGATCCCGGGCGTGACGCGGTTGAACACCCGCATCGCGATCGGCGCCATGATCGCAAAGGCGATGCCGGCGACGACGACCCAGAACAACAGGAAGACGGCGTTGAGCAGGATCCGCCCGTAATCCGTGCCGCCCGTCGGAATCGCAAACGGCGGCAGTTGCTGAGCCACGGTAATCCACAGCCAGGTCATCTCGGTCCCCCCTTAATCGATGAAGTTCTTGTTCACGAAATCTTTCGCGTCGACGAACTGGTTTCGTTCGAGATCGAACACCCGTACCAGGAATCTGGCCAGCACCTTGTTGACGGCGGCGTTCTTCTCGGCATCGGTCCTCGCCGCCCGCAGTGCGGCGGAGAACTCCGAGACGAGCTTGTTCTGCTGTCCGATCTGGATCATGTACTTCGTCCAGACCTGTCCGGAGATCAGCATGGAATCCGGCGGGTCCGACGCGGTCGTTTCGTTCATGACCAGCCAGCTCACCAGCGCCTGCTTGGCCACGTCCGGCCAGTTCGGCTGGGTGTACGCGGTCGCGGTGACCCCGAACCAGTACGGCGGCCCGCTGCGGTCCGCGGGCACGTAGAGGACTTCCAGAACCTTCAACCCCTCCCGCGCGAGCCCCGCTTTGATCTTGGCGATCTTCTGGTCGATCGTCTGCGCCCCCGCAAGCGCGGGCAACGCGACCAGCAGCGCCATCGTGAGCAATGCCAGGTGTACATACCTCCTTCGGCTCACCCCACCACCCCCTTCATCATGTCCTCAGGTGCGTTGTCGATAACCCGACCTGGTCTGGAGCCTAGCAAAGCGACCTGAACAAAACCTGTACGCGTTCCACCGACCCGTCTCAACGCAGTGGCTCAATCGCCACCGAGATAATGGTCGATGATGCTTGGACCCGCAGCACCTGCGCCGCTCGCTCCTTCGGATCGAGATCAAATACCCACAGGGCATCACCCGCGACCACATAGAGGCGGTTCCCGATCAGGTCGATCGTCCCCCGCTGCTCGGGCAATGGCCAGACAAACGGTCCCAGGTTGGCAATCTTCTCAGCCGACCCAGCATCCAGCCGCCGGCGCCACAGCCAGCCCGCCTCCTGCCAGTAGACTGTTCGAGCATGCACCCGAAACTCCGCCGTCCTTCCGGCGCCCTGCCAGCGGGCCACCACCTTCAGAGGTGGGCGCAGGGGCAGGGCCGCGAGGTCGGTCCGCCGCTGGCCGGCGATGTTGATCTGATGGCTGATCGTGACGTACCAGCGGTCGGCGATCGCCTGCGTGGCCACGTGGCCATACACCGCGCCCAGCTCGAGCGACGTCAGACGGGGAGCCTGAGGCCGCGACGCGTCGATGTGGTGGAGGTAGAAGGGCGTGAAAACGTCATCGACCGCGTAGAGATCGGTCCCCAGCACGGCGAGGGCATGAGGGGCCTTGGGCAGGAGCAGCCGTTTCACCGGAGCGACGGTGCCATTGGGGGCCGCCCGAAGGATATGCAGCGTTCCTGGTTTCGGTCGAACGCTCCCCTGCTGGCGCTGGCCGGCAGATACGAACAGGAGCGGCCCGCTCGCATCGATGTCCAGTATTTCCTGCGGGAACTCCACGCCTCCCTGGCGTCGCAGCGTTGCTCGATGTAGGATCTCGACGGTCCTCCCACGCAGCACGAATAGGTGGTCGCCCCCGAAAACCACCTTTCGCCCTCCGGGGGTGATTGGTCGAGCCGTGAGCACTCTTCCGCTTGCCACGTCCACCCGCGCCAGCAGGCGTGCCGTGAGGATCGCGGCGACAAGCGGTCGGGACGCCGCCACCCCGGTCGCGCCGCCGCCCGCCAGCGCGACGACAATAATGAGACAGATGGCCGCTACCACCGGCGCATATGTCCGACGTCTCACCGCATCAGCGCCGGTCATCGATGGATCGTGCGGATGATCCAATCGGAGGCGTACCCCAGGGCGGTCAGCACCCGAATGTCCGTTGCCAGTTCCATCACGCTACCGCTGAAGGAATAGGTGGTCGTGCCGGCGGTCCCGGCGACGGGCTGGACGAGT
Source organism: bacterium (assembly GCA_044869795.1). GTDB lineage: Bacteria > Sysuimicrobiota > Sysuimicrobiia > Sysuimicrobiales > Kaftiobacteriaceae > DASXUC01. The sequence goes on from JBIOXT010000202.1 coordinate 8,137, forward strand.
TGCACCGACACCTGGGTGTTGCCTTCACTGTACTCAATCGTCAACTCGCTCTCCGTCGCTGCTTCATGCAGGCCTTCGTCCGTGACCCCCACGGTTTCGCCCGAAGCCGGATCGATGCGCCACCATGCCAGGCGCGGCCGTCCGTTGATCATCACGCCCCGTGCCGGGGCGAGGGCAAGGTACCCGCCCTGACTGTCGCTCCTGATCCGAGCCGCGGCGTCCTCTGATACGTCCGTTAGGCCGCCCCCCGGCAGGAGCACGGGGGCGATCCGTTCCGCGCGCATACGGGAGAATACCGACGGGGTGCTGATGATGTCCCCTCCGCCGACACGCTCCCGCGCCCGTGACGTGAGATGCGCCATGACCACCCACTCAATCTCGCCTTCCAGCACGCCCCGCAGGGCCTGGATCGGGACGACATCCACGGAAGCATCCGACGAGACGGCCCTGGCGGTGGTCCGGCGGAGGTCCAGCGTGATGCGCGGGTGACCAGCGGTCTCCGAGAAGGCCGCGATCACCACCCGCGGCGATACCGGGTAGAACCGTACGGGCGCGCCGTTGGCCGCCGTCAGCCGATCCGTCATCCCGTCCGCGGCCGCCACGAATGCAACGTTGACTTGGAGCAGCATCGACCGCAGATCGATGGCATCCCCTGGGTTCCAGGGAATGGGTGACGCATCGGTGAGGTGCTCCGCGAGCACATGGCCTGGGACAATGAGCAAACTGAACAGCGTGCGCGTGAGCAGGGAGAGATCGAAATCTGCCGTGAGCCGCTGGGCATCGTCCGCAGACACGGCGCCTCCGGCGGCGCGGCGGGCCGGGCCCAGGAGATCGTAAATCTCGCGGGTGACCTGGGTGCGTGCGCCAGCGGGATCGGCAAACGTCAGCTGCAGCCACTCGGCCAGCACCACGGTCTCGGCATGGCGGGTTCCGGAGCCGCGGAGCAGTCCGGGGATTCCACCGAGACCGGTCGTCTTCACTTTGGGCAGGAACGGATCTCCCTGTTGCACTTCGGCGCCGATGAGCATCACGGGCTTCACACGGCCGGTGTCGGTCACGGCCGACTTGATCACTCCCGGGAGGCTGGGGCCGGCCCACTGCTCGGGAACGTGGGCCAGCGCCACATCTCGGCTCGCCAGATCGGCCGATGGCGCCGAGAAATTCAATACCGTGCGGCGCGACGCCGCGGTTCCATCGTGTTCTTCCACGATGATTTCGAACGTGACCGTGTGGTACTCCGACGTGGGAATGGCCGTTACAGTCTCCTCGATCTGAGCATACGCGTGGCCGGGGGCGGTATCAGCGAATGAGGGATCCAGGTCCTCCCAGCCCCCAGAGACCGACCGTTGCACCCAATAGTGCGTCCGCACCTCGCCGATCAGTTGATCAAGCGTAGGACCGGCCGCCGCTCCACCTCGCCGGTGTTTGCCAAGCTGATCTCGGACGAGGGCATAGTCTTGCGTCACGGAGTCTTTGAGCTTTTCGAGCGCGTCGCGAGCCCACGGTGGATAATTCTCGGGTTCCTGCTTGGGCGTACCTGGCCGCTCCGTCCACACGGAGGTCACGAGCTGCCGCGCCAGTCCTTCCGGCAAGGTCCCGCGGGCGAACCGGACTTGCTGCCCCGAGGCCGTGAGCATCGCCGCCAGTAGCAGCGCCCGATCGGCCGAATTTCCCGCCATCGCCAGCAGCGTCCCGCGTGGGCCGCGCAGGACACCGGCATAGGCTTCAAACGCCACCTCATCGCGGACGAACTCGAAAATGCGGAGAGGATCGTTTTTCAGCGCAGCCGCGAATGCGGCAGGTTCGACATGCGACAGATCAAGGCGCCGCGGCACCGATAGGGGCACCGTCGAGACTGTCAGTTGATGCAGACCGGGTCCCTGGGCACTCGCCGGCACAACCCGCTCGCTCCGCGGCGGCCCACCCCGACAGGCGCTCAGGGCGAGGGTGAGCACCACAGCGGCTGACGCGGCAGCGAGGATGGAGCGCGGTCGCATCTACGTTTTCCGCAACTCCTCGATTTCGGCTTCCTTCGCTTTGATCTGATCCGCGAACTGATCGGCTGCCTGCACGAGTGGCTCAACTTCCGCGGGAAACGTCGTTCCCGCTTCGTGCAGGTCGTACACCTTCGCGCCGATGACCTTGAAGGCATCCTCCATCTTGCCGGTCAGGCTGCGGATCTCCACCCGCAGCTTGCCGATGGCGGCCATCTCCTCCGCCTGCCCGGCCGCCTTCTCCATACCCTGCTTCACCTTGTCCAGCCAGCCCATGTCTACACCTCCGTCGCGATTCCGCCCCGAGAGCGGGCCGAGTCCGTCTAGAACGCTGCGATGATGATCGAGCGAAACCCTCCGGCTACTAACTGTCTGATGAACGCCTGCATCGCTGCCTCGCTGAGCCCGGCGGCGATCTCAGTCACGGCTGCTTGGGTCACGAGGACGGCGTCAAATTTGCCTTCTTCCTGCTCAGCCACCAGCACATACTCGGTGCTTGTCGCATACAAGCCGTCATCCATGACCGCAACGGTTTCGCCGGTCTGGGGATTGATCCGCCACCAGGCGTATCTGGGAGTACCGGCAATGTCGATCGGGTGTTGGAGTGCCACGGCGACGTTGCCCAGGCGGATCTCGTCCCGCACCCGCGCCAGGGCGTCCGCCGGGATCTGCGCATCGAGACTTGCGTCCGGCGTGGTCAGCAGGATGGTGGACACCCGCTGCGCGTCGGCCTGCTCAAAGAGCTGGCTCGTACTCACCCGCAGCCGGATGTCGGCAGTGCGCGAGAGTCGGGCGGCCGCGTAATCGAGCAACGTCCGCTCGAGCGTCCCCTCGACGGCTCCGCGCAAGATCCGGGCCGCGAAGGTGACCTGCGCGTTCGACCCGGCGGCAACGATCCTGACATTGTCGCGCCGCAAGTCGATGGCCAACCGCACCCGTTGCATCGGAGCGGACAGCTCATCGATGAACACCCTCGGGGAGTCCGGATAGAATCTCACAACGGTGCCATCACGGGCGGTCGCCTGTTCAAAGAGAGTGTCAGAAGTCATCGAGAACGCGGCGGCAAGGCGGCGCAACAAGGCTGCAGTTCCGCGCGCCTCCTGGGCAGATGCAGCCGACTCTGCGGGAAGGCCGGCGAGGTGGGATGCATCCAGACGGCCCGTAGTGATGAACACATTCAAGACGGTGGTCAACAGCGCGTCGGGCCGACCGCCGGTGGCGAGGGTACGGATTTCGTCTTCGGTCAAGGGTGCATTCCTGGCGCGCCTGGCGGGGCCGACCCGATCGAAGATCTCGCGGCTTACGGTGTCGCTGCGGCCATCTGGGGCCTCGAACCTGAACTCGATCCGCTCCGCCGTAGCCAATTCGGCGGCATGTCGTGTGCCTTGTCCACTGAGCAGATTGCCGATGCTCCCGGCTCCTGTCGTCTTGACTTCGACGGGAAATGCGGAGCCGACGATGGGCTGCCGGCCGCCGATCAGGAGGACGGGCTTGATGCGGCCGGTATCCGACAACCCGGCGGAGAGGGCCCCCTGGATATTGCGGACGGGTCCCTGCCAGTTCTCGGGAACGTGAACCACCAGCACCCCCACACCGGAGAGTTCCGCCGCATTGGCATCGTACGTGACAAGTTCCTCCGTCCGGACCTGCGTACCGTCCGACTCCTCTGCGGACATTCTGATCGTGACCCGGTGGAAAAGGCTCGCCGGAAGCGAAGGCAGCGTCTCTTCGAGTCGTGCGTAGGTCCGCCCCGGCACGGCAGCGGCAAACGTGGGATCGAGGTCGGTCCACGCCCCGTCCTTCTCCACCTGCACCCAGTAGTGCGGCAGCGTCTCCTGCAACAGAGTCTCGATGGATACGGCGGCCTGGCTGCCGAGCGCCGACCCCTTGAAGGCGTCGCGGATTCGGGCCACGTCGCGTTTGCCCACCCGCACAAACGTCTCCGCCTCGCCGGAGACTGCGGCAGGCGTCGACGTCAGCGGCGCCCACATTGAGGTAATCAGTTCACGAGCATCGGTCTCAGAGAGGGTTCCGCGGGCGTAGCGGACCCGGTATCCGGACTCGGTCAACAGGCCGGCGAGCAGAGCAGCGCGATCGGCGGAGTTGCCCGCCAGTGCCAGCAGCGTGCCGCGCGGTCCGCGGAGAACCCCCGAATACGCTTCGAAGGCGATGTTGTCGCGGACGAACTCAAAGATCCGGGTGACATCCTTGCCCAATGCTTGCGCAAAGGCGGCCGGGGTGACGTGGGTCAGGTCAAACGTGCGGGGAACCGGCAGCGGCAGCTCGGCGAGATTCATCCGCTTCAGCCCGGGCCCGCGGTCGCTCACCGCGACCGTCGCTGAACCGGTGCGCTGCGGGGGGCCCTCCTGAGCCGTGCAGCCCGTCAGGACCAGAGCGGCGACTGCGAGAACGACAGTTCTGCTGACCGCCGATGGACGCATCATGGGATCCCGACGCGCTACGGTCCTTGCACCTGAACGCCGATCTCTTGCCCTTCCTTCTTGAGCACGACTTTGGTGAACCCGCCGGCGGTGATGCGCACGTTGAGGACGTCGATCGGTTTGCCCGCCGCGCGGACGACGATCTTGTAGATGCCTTCGGGCACGTTCACCGTCCCCTGCCCGGTCACGCCGCCGGCGACCTTCGTCCCCGCCGCGTCGACCACGTCATAGGGTACGGCCAGCGCCTGCTCGATCGCTTTGGTCAGCGTCTTGGCATTGCTGGCGTCGAAGAACCGGCCGCCGGTGATCCTGGCCACGCGTTCCATTTCCTGCTTCGTGGCCAGGTCGGCAAGCGCGAAGCCCACGATGTTGAGTTTGATCTTGATGCCCCGCGCGATCAGGTCTGACACCACCGCGCTGGGACTGCCGCCGCACTCTTCCTTGCCGTCGGTGACGAGGATGACCATCTTCTCCCCGCGCGCGCGGCCGAAGTCGCGGGCAACCTGCTTGAGGGAATACGCAATCGGCGTGGTCCCCAGCGCGTTGACCTCGCGGACCCTCGCCAGCATCCGGGCCTTGTCGATCTTGCCGAACGGAAACACGAGCTGGGAGTCCTGGCAGTCACCGGGTCGGCCTTCCCGGATGCGGTGGCCGTAGATCCGCAGCGCGACCTGCGCGTCGTTGGGCAGGCCCTTGATGATCTGCGCCATGACCTCTTTGGCGATGTCGATCTTCGGACGGCCCTCGACCCGCAGCTTCATCGAGCCTGATGCGTCGAGGATCAACTCGATCTGGCTGGGCGCCGACACCGCGGCGATGCGTTCGCCGGTCGCGACGACGCTCAGACGGCCGGGGCCGCTGCTGAGGGTCGGCTTGAGGTAGTAGGTCGACGTCGTGCGCAGTTCCGCGGCGATCTGCTGATAGAGGCCCTTGAGGTCCTCGCTGTTCTTGGCAAAGAAGAAGCGGCCGTTGGTGGCCATGGCGATGTGGGCCATCATCCGGTTCGGTGTCGTGGCGATGCCGGCGGCGAACCGCTGCAGTTCGTCGCCCAGGCCGATGGTGTAGAGGCGGATGCGCCGCTCCTCGAGCAGGCGCCAGAAATCCGGGTAGCGCAGCCTGCTGGCCGTGTCCTCGCCGTCGGTCATCACGATGATCGCGCGGTTGCCGGTCACGCCGCTGAGGAGCTCGATGCCCTGCTTCACGGCGTCATAGAATGGCGTCCCGCCCTTGGCGAAGAACTTGCCCTGCGCGGCGGCCTTCAGCCGGTCGCGGTCGCTGGTGAACTCTCCCTGCAGGACCTCGACCTTGTCACTGAACCGAATCAGCGCCAGCCGCTCGCTGGATCCGACCTGGTCGAGATATCCTTGAACCGCGACCTCCAGGTCCTTGTAGCTGCCCGACATGCTGCCGCTGGTGTCCCAGATCAGCACGATCGAAATCGGGGGCTCGGTGACCTGGACCGTGTAGTCGCCCGGGGACATCGCCCAGGTCCACGCTGCGTGGTCGGAAGGGATGGTCCCCGGATCGAACCGTCTGATCGCCCTCCCCGCACCGTCGAGGAGGGCCAGCGAAGTCCGGATGTAGGGCCGGCCGAGGAGTTCAAGCGTGAGCACAGGCGACGGCGCCGGCAGGGTGAGTTTGAAGTAGTCGAACTCTCCCAGCGGCTCGATCGTGCCCTTGGTGCGGCGGCCCAGCGCCAGTGGGTTGGCTTCCGCCGATGTGTTGTTGGACTCCGTTTCGACGGCGACGTTCGCCTCATCTACCGGCGGCGCGCCGGCCGAGGTAGACGACAGCGGGGTCGCCGGCGCGGTGAGAATGGACTCGTAACCCGGCTCTGCGCCTTCGATGATCTTGACCTCACCCAGGCTGGTGCGGTTCCCGCCGTAGTTCTTCAGCACTCGCAGCTTCACAAACCGGGCCCGCCGCTTGATCGGGAAAGCCTGGTCGCGCGGCTCCTGCGTCAGCGTGAACTGCCCGACTTCCTGGAATCCATCCAGCGGGTTCTCCGTCGAGACCGCGACCGTAAACGTCTTGACCCACGTCGCCTGGTCATCGTTGGTCTTCGGGTTGAGGACGATCCGGTCGATCAGCGCGACCTGGTCGCCGCGGAACGCGAAGACGAGGTCCTGGGGCAGGTAGTCATCGGTCGAACTCCATCCCGACGAGTCGACCCCACCGTCCACGAGCCGGATCGCGCCTCGATCGCCCCCGCCCTGGGACGTGAACCGAACGATCGAGCCCCCGAGCCCGGACAGCGCGAGATCCTTAGGCACGTCGGCGAGAATCGAGTTGCCGCCGGGGGCTTCGAAGATCTTGACCTCCCCGGCCTGCGTGTAACTCCCGCCGTGGTTGGAGATAAATCGGATTTTCACAAATTTCGCGGCCACCGGCTGCAGGGTGATGAGCTGGTCGACCGGCCGCGCTGCCAACCGCGCCCCGCCGGCCTTCGTAAAGCCGTCCGTCGCGCTGGTCGTCGAGACCCAGATCTCGACGTGCTTGGGCATCCGATCGGGAGTGTTCAACGTCTCCTTGGTCGCCGTGTCGATGACGACGGCGGCGATGCGCGCCTCGCGATTCTGATAGAACGAGAACACGATCTCCTGCGGCACCGTCGCGTCCCGGGACGACCAGCCGTCCGGGCTCCCGTCGTTGAGGTTCGCGGCGGCCCAGTCGCGCTGGTTGTACTCCGACGTCGCCCCGACGACTTTTCCGCCGAGCGCCGCCTGCGCGATGTCGAATCCGCGGGGCGCCTCGGCCGGTGTCATCAGGACCGCCGCGGGCAGCAGCGGGGTGATCTTGAACGTCAGCGAGCGGCGGTCGCCCCCTCCCGAAATCTCCAGATCGACCCGATAGTCTCCGGGGGAGAATCCCCCGCGCGGCGCGCCGATCCAGATCGAGCCGCGCTGGTCCGGGCTGAGGTTGAGGTTGAACTGGCCGATCTGCTGGTTGGGATCGTACCCTTCGGCATTCACCGCGATCCACGTCGACGTCACGAGGACGGCCGATGAGGAATGCGATGCGACGGCGAGGTAGATCTTCTCGGCGTTCTCAGGGAATTCGCTGGACGGCGAGATCGGCTCATGCTTCTCTGTCACCCCCGCCGCCAGGACCGCATCCACCGACGGCGCGGCTGGGGCCGGCGGGGGTGGCGCCGGTGTAGGCGTCGGGGTCGGTGCTGGTACCGGTGCCGGCGCGGGAGCCGGTGCGGGAGCAGGACTGGGCGCCGGTGGCGAAGGCGGCGCCGGCGGAGGAACCGGTGCGGGGGCCGGCGGTGCCGGCGCAGGCGCCGGGGCCGGGGCCGGCGGCGGCGCGGGCGCGGGCCCGGGACCGCCCCAGCGGCGCCCGCCCGGTCCGCCGCAGGCCGTAATCACCAACGCGAGGACGAGCACCAAACCGATCCCCGCCCGTCTCATCGACACGTCCCTCCGCGGGCACATCGCTACTGCTCCACGACGAATGTCCCCGACTGCACCACGGTCCCGTTCACGCTGATCTCCAGCTGGTAACTCCCCGCAGGGGCGCCGTTGTCCCACTGGATCCACAGCCACAACGTGCCGTTGTCGGGTGTGCGGCCGCTGAAGACTTCCGGCAGCGTCAGGTGTTTCTCGAGAATCTGACGTCCGCCCGCCGTCCACACCCCGCGCACGATGTCATCGGACTTCAGCCCGGCGAACGTAAAAAACGCGTAGACCCGACTCACGCCGGCGCGGAAGTGATCCGCCGGACGGTCGGGGGCACCGTTGGATTCACCGTGCGCGAACGTAATGGTTCCGATCGGACCCGCCGGCGACGGCGGGGCGCCGCCCGCGGGCGCGGCGACCTGGAACCGCGCGGTGTGCGCGAGGCGGTCGGCCAGGTACAACTCCACGCGGTACCCTCGTGGGCTCCAGCCCAACGGGGGTCTGGTAAACCAAAAGCGCCCGGCCGTGACCTTGGCGCCCACGGTGAGGGTGCCCTGCCCGAGGGTCGTTTCCGGATCGCGATCGGTCTTCTCGGCGATCCACACGGACTTCACGATCGTATCGGCAGGCACGTCAGCCAGCGTGAACCGGACGTACACGCGATGCGTGTCCGGCGCAAAGGTCGTCATGTTGACCGCGCCGTTTTCCTGGTCGGTCACGACCACCGAGGCAAAGCGGGGTGGGCCTGCGGACCGTCGTCCTCCGCACCCGCTGATCGCCAGCGCCGCCAGTGCTATGAAGAGGATCGTCAGCCGTCCATCGCGCATGCTGCGCTCCCTGTGGTGTTGAACGTGGCCGTTACCCGCCTTCGGGGGGAAGATCGACGGCGAGGAGGATTTGCCGCAGGTCGCCGGCGATGAACGCCTGGCGCTCCTGCGGACTCAGCTGGTAGCTCTGCAGAGCCTGGGCTGGGGCCGTGAGCAGTTGGTTTCGGAAAGCGTCGTCTTCCATCGCGCGGGCCAAGATCTCTTCAAGGATATCCCGGCTCATGGTGGGTACGCTAGCGCCGGGACCTGAACAAAACCTGAACGTGTCCGGCGTCGAACCGGCGGCGACGCGCCGCCGAGGGCAGATGGCGGCGGGTCAGCCCCGCGGCACTGAGGTCGGAGTCGGGGTGAACATCCGCCGGACGCTCTGGAGTCCGCGCACCAGGGCGTCGACGTCGTCCTTCGTGTTGTACAGATAGAAGCTGGCACGCGCGGTGGCCGAAACGCCGAGGCGGCGGTGCAGCGGCTGAGTGCAGTGGTGACCGGCCCGCACGGCAATCCCTTCCTGGTCGAGGACCTGCGCCACGTCGTGGGCGTGCGCCACATCAAGTTCGAACGACACCGCCCCCCCGCGGACGTCCAGATCATCCGGTCCGTAGATCTTCAACCCCGGCACGAACTCCGGCAGCCGATCCAGCGCATACCCGGTCAACTCCCGTTCGTGCCGGTGGATGGCGTCCATGCTGATCTCACGCAGGTAGTCGATCGCCTCGCCCCAGGCGATCGCATCCGCGATGTTCTGGGTCCCGGCTTCGAACTTCAGCGGCGGGTCCTTGTAGGTGGAGCGGTCCAGCTGCACCAGCATGATCATCTCGCCGCCGCCGTTAAACGGGGGCATCGCGTCGAGCAGGTCGTACCGCGCCCACAGCGCTCCCGTGCCGGTCGGGCCGCACATCTTGTGCCCGGAGAACGCGAAGAAGTCGCATCCCAGTGCCTGCACGTCCACAGGCATGTGCGGGGCGCTCTGCGCGCCGTCGATGAGCACCAGCGCGCCGGCGGCGTGCGCCTTGCGGGCCATCTCGGCCACGGGGTTGATCGTGCCCAGGACGTTGGACTGATGTGTGACCGCGACGAGCCGGGTGCGGTCGGTGAGCAGCCGATCGTACTCGTCCAGCTGCAGCATCCCGCGGCCGTCGAACGGGACGAACCGCAGACGCGCGTCCTTCTCGCGGGCCAGCAGCTGCCACGGCACGAGGTTGCTGTGATGCTCCATCTCGGTGAGCACGATCTCATCGCCGGGCCGCACGTTGGCCCGGCCCCAGGCGTAGGCCACGAGGTTGATGGCCTCGGTCGTGCTGCGGGTGAAGATGAGCTCCTCGGGGCGCGCCGCGTTGATGAACGCGGCCACCTTGCCGCGTGCCTCCTCGTAGCGCGCCGTGGCTTCTTCCGCGATCAGGTAGATCCCGCGGTGGATGTTGGCGTTGTATTCCTGGTAGTACCGGACGAGGGCGTCGATCACCCGGCGCGGTTTCTGCGACGTCGCAGCGCTGTCGAGGTACACCAGCGGCTTGCCGTGCACCGTCCGCGCCAGCAGCGGGAAGTCGGCCCGAACCCTCTCAGGCAGCATCGCATGCCCTCCGCGCGCCGTCATCGATCACGCCTTGTGCGGCATCCCGTGCCCCCGCTGGGGCGCCGGCAGCACCAGCACCTGCCCGTCGTCAACTTTCACAGGATAGATATTCACGGGCACCACCGCCGGCAGCGACAGCACACGCCCGGTGGGGAGATGGAACCGCGAGCCGTGCTTGGGGCAGGCCACGATGTCGCCGTAGACAGGCCCCCCGGCCAGCGACGCCTCCTCATGCGTGCAGGTGTCGTCGATGGCGTAAAATGTGCCGGCCACGTTGAACACCGCGACGGTATACCCGTTGACCTGGACCTGCTTCGCCGTGCCCGGTGGAATTTCTTCTGCAGACGCAACGGGAACGTAGCCCGCCAGGGGGTCGGCTTGCTCGCCTGCCGGCTTGCTCGCTTGCAAGGTCACGCCACCATCCGCGCCGCAATTTCACGCCGCAGACTGTCCTGCAGCGGCGCCAGGGGGACGCGGTCCAGCAGTTCGGCAAAGAAGCCCTCCACGACCATGCGCACGGCTTCCTCCCGGCTCAGGCCGCGGCTCATCAGGTAGAACAGGTGCTCTTCGTTCAGCCGGCTGGTGGCCGACCCGTGCGTGCAGCGCAGATCGTTGGCCATGATCTCCAGTTTGGGGTCGGAGATCGCGCGGGACCCTTCCGACAGGATCAGGTTGCGGTTGGATTGAAACGCGTTGGTCTTCTGGGCGCCGGGATGGACGCGGATCATCCCGATGAACGAACTGACGGCCTTGTCTTTCACCGCATTCTTGTACAGCAGGTCGCTGAGCGTGTGCGGTGCGGCGTGTTCCTGCAGGGTGTGGATATCGTAGCGCTGCCGGCCGTCGCCGAAGACAAGCCCCAGCATCTCCGATGATGCTCCGGGGCCCGCCAGGATCGACTCCACGTCGGTCTTGACGACTTCCGCGCCCAGCCCGACCAGCAGGCTGTGCAGCGTGGCATCGCGCTCGATGCGCGCCCGCACTGCCCCGATCTCCCACACCTCGCGGCCCCACTCCTGCAGCATGACGTGCCGCACCACTGCCCCGTCCCTGGCGACGATCTCGACGACCGGGACCGCCAGCGCCCGGCCGGCGCCGGTTCCCAACCCCGACTCGCTGATCAGGGTCACGCGGCTACCCGGCTCCGCGACGAGGAGCACGTGTGGGAAGAGGCCCGCGTCGGGGACGTCGATCCACGAGAGCGCCAGCAGCGGCAGCGCGAGGTCCACACCCGCCGGCACGTACACGAACGTGCCGCCCGACCAGAAGGCCGCATGCAGGGCCTGGAACTTTCCTTCCTCCGCGCGGACCAACTGCATCAGGTGCGGGCGCACCAGGTCGGGGTGGTCGCGCACGGCCGCATGCAGATCGGTGAAGACCACGCCGCGGGCGGCCAGACCGGGATCCAGCTCCGTGCTGACCGTCGTGGCGTTGCGCTGCACAAGCAGCCCGGCCCTCGGACCCAGCCGATCGACGGCCAGCCGCACGGCCGCGGGCAGCGGACCGGGCTCGCCTTCCACGAATGGCTGGATCCGATCCGCCGCCAGATCGCTGAGATCGGTGCGCTTCCACCGTTCATCCTGCGTCGTCGGCCAGGGCAATTCCTCGAAGCGGTGGAACGCAGCACGGCGGCTGTCGCGGATCCAAGCCGGCTCATCGAAGCGGGCCGACAGGGCGTCGACCGCGGCGGGACTGAGTTGAGTTGCCTCTGCGACCTGGCGGGTCAGCCGACCGAGCCCTCCATCTCCAGTTCAATCAGACGGTTCAGCTCGACCGCGTACTCCAGGGGAAGTTCCTTGACGATGGGCTCTACGAACCCGCGCACGATCATGTTCATCGCGTCGTCGGCTTTCATGCCGCGGCTCATCAGGTAGAAGAGCTGCTCGTCGGAGACCTTCGACACCGTCGCCTCATGCGTGATCGAAACGTCTTCTTCGTCGATCTCCATCGTCGGGTAGGTATCGCTGCGGCTGTGGTCGTCGAGGATCAGCGCGTCGCAGCGCACCGCCGAGCGGCTGCCCTTGGCGCCCGCGTAGATCTTGACCAGCCCGCGGTAGCCGGCGCGGCCGCCGTCTTTGCTGATCGACTTGCTGACGATCACGGACTGCGTGTGCGGCGCGGCATGGATGACCTTCCCGCCGGGGTCCTGATGCTGTCCCTTGCCCCCGAAGGCCACGGACAGGATCTCCGCCTTGGCGCCGGGCTCCACCATGTACACGCTCGGGTACTTCATCGTGATCTTGGAGCCCAGATTGCCGTCGATCCACTCCATGGTCGCGTCGCGGTACGCCACCGCGCGCTTGGTCAGATCGCGACGATGTGTACGAGCTTCAGCTCATGAGCTCCACGAGCGGGCCGAAGGTTGCGTCCGGAGAGCAGGGCCAGTACTCGGTTCCCGACGGACAACAGTGCATGCGCTTCATGCAGATTGCGAGCGAGGGGTGAGCGCCAAGTGCGATCAGGCGGGCGTGCTCTTCCGCCGCAATCCGCACGATCTCGCGATGGGCGCGGCCCACCTCGACCCGCTCCGTGACCTGGCAGCAGTCGCGCGCCGACGCTGGCACTGCACGCGCCAGCCGTCG
>JBIOXT010000203.1:0-10968 GCA_044869795.1 bacterium
GGCGGCGATCCCCGAACCATTCGCGACGCTCAGGTTCAGGGCAAGCCCCGCGAGATGGCCCCGAACCACTCACTGGGTTCGGGTGCGGGGCGAGCGGCCACCGACGAAAAGAGAGGCAGGCGGACACGATGAGAACGAAGGTCGGCGCATGGATTATCCTGATGGATCTGATCGTGTGCGCGTTCGCCGCCGGCATCGCGATGGCCGCGCCGCGCGCACCCGCGCCGCCGCCGGCCCGGACCGAGGTCCTGCAGATCCGGATCAACGGCATCATCGCACCCAGCACGTCGCGGTACATCAATCGCGCCATCCGCGAGGCGACTGAGCAGCGGTCCGAAGCTCTCCTCATCACGCTCGACACGCCCGGCGGGCTGATGAAATCGATGGATGATATCACCAAGGGCATGCTCAACGCCGAGGTTCCGCTGATCGTGTTCATCTCTCCGAGCGGAGCCCGGGCCGCGTCGGCCGGCGTCTTCGTGACCTACGCGGCGAACATCGCCGCGATGGCGCCGGGGACGCACATCGGCGCTGCGCACCCCGTGGCCGTCGGCGAAGGGGGCCGGCAGGACAAGACGATGGTCGAGAAGATCACCAACGACGCCGTCGCGAACATCAAGGCGATCGCCCACCGGCGCGGCCGCAACGCGGAGTGGGCGGAACGGGCGGTGCGGGAGAGCGTGTCGATCAGCGATCAGGAAGCCGTGCAGCTGCACGTGGTCGACCTGGTGGCGCTGGACGTCCCGGAGCTGCTGGCGAAGATCGACGGCCGGACTGTCGAAACGGTCAACGGCCCGAAGCGGCTGGACACGCGGGCCGCCGCGGTACGGGTCGAGGAGATGGATGCCACGGAGCGGTTCCTCGATCTGCTCAGTGACCCCAACGTGGGCCTGATCCTCATGACCATCGCGATCTACGGCATCATCATCGAGATGGGGAACCCCGGCGCCATCCTGCCCGGCGTGCTGGGGGGGATCGCCCTGATCCTGGCCTTGACCTCGTTCGCCATCCTCGAAGTCAACATCGGCGGGCTGGCGCTGATCGGCCTGTCGCTGCTGTTCTTCATCGCCGACATCAAGGTCCCCAGCCACGGTGTGCTGACGATCGGCGGCATCCTCGCCTTCATCATGGGTGCGGTCCTGCTCACCGAGCGCTCGCTGCCGTTCTTGCGGATTTCCGTGCAGCTCGCCGTGTTCATCGGCATCCTCACCGGCGCGTTCTTCCTGTTCGCGGTGACGGCGGGGCTGCGCGCGCAGAAGGTGGCGCCCCGCATGGGCGAAGAGCGGCTGGCCGGGGCGACCGGGGTCGCCCGGACGGACTTGGCGCCCGACGGCGAGGTCTACGTGCTCGGCGAGTCGTGGAGCGCCGTCGCCGAGAACGGGCACATCTCGTCCGGTGAGCGCGTGGAAGTCGTGTCGGTGGAAGGGTTGCGCCTCAAAGTCAAGCCGCTGCGCGCTTGAAGCTCACCACGACCGGTCCGGAGGAAACGGACGCGCTGGGCCGCGCGATCGGCGCCCGCCTCGCCGCCGGCGACGTGGTCGCACTGTCGGGGGATCTGGGAACCGGGAAGACCGTCCTGGCCCGGGGGATCGTCGCCGGCACCGGCGCATCCGGGAAGGTCGTCAGCCCCACGTTCACGTTCATCCGCGAATACACGGGGCCCGTTCCGGTCGTGCACCTCGACCTGTACCGCATCGATAGCGTCCGGCAGCTGGACGATCTCGGGCTCGACGACATCTTCACCGGACAGACAATTGTGATCATCGAATGGGCGGAGAAGGCCGGCCGGTGGCTGCCTGCGGCGTATCTGCGGATTACGCTGCGCTTCGGAGAGGCGGAGAATGAGCGCACAGTCGAGATAGCCCCGCATGGGGATCGTTATCTCGAGATTGCCTCCTCGCGGAGCCTGTCCCGAGCGAGCGATAGCGAGTCGAGGGGCTCCTCGCAATGACCATGCGCATCCTGGCGATTGAGACCGCCACCCCGATAGGCAGCGCCGCGCTGCTCACCGGTCCGGAGGTGGTGGCCGAGGCGCAGGCGCCGGCGCCGATGCGGCATCTCGAGTGGCTGGCACCGGCGATTCAGGGCATGCTGCAGGCCACCGGATGGGGCGTCGAGGATGTCGAAGGGATCGCCGTCTCCCGCGGCCCCGGGTCGTTCACGGGTCTGCGCATCGGCATGGCGACGGCCGCGGCGTGGGCCCGGGCGCGCGCCGTCCCGATTGTCGGGGTTTCCACCCTCGAGGCGATCGCCGCCGGCATCGACGGGCAGGGTACCATCTGCGTCATGCTCGACGCGCGGCGTGGGGAGTATGTGGCGGCGGTGTTCAAGCGAACGGGAGGCGATCTCGTGCGGCTGACCCCCGACGCCGTGGGCGGCCTCACCGCAGCGCTGGCCACGGTGCCCGTCATTGGTTCGGTGGTCTTTGCCGGGGACGGGCTGGCGCAGACGTGGGCGGAGGTCGAGCAGCGGCTCGGGCCGCGCGCAGCGGCGGCCCCCCCAGAGCAGTGGATCCCGCGCGCCCGTGCGGTCGGAGGGTTGGGACTCCGGCGCCTCGCCGCCGGGGAGACCGACGATCCGTACCTGCTGCTGCCCGCGTACACCCGCGGGCCCGTGCGCGAGTGATCGCGGCAGGGAGGCCTCCGGCGCCGCCGGAAGAGTATCCACTGTGAAGCAAATTACCCGCGTGATCCTGGAGACGATGACGCTCGACGACGTCCCCCGCGTGCGGGAGATCGAGCAGCAGTCGTTTCGCACGATGTGGCCCCGCGATGCCTACACGCACGAACTGCGCGAGAACCGCCTGGCATCCTACCTGGTGGCGCGATTCGAGCAGGACATCGTCGGCTACGCCGGCATGTGGGTGATCATGGACGAGGCCCACATCACGACCATCGCCGTCGATCCGATGTACCGCGGGCAGCACATCGGGGAACGGCTGCTGATCGGGCTGATCGATGCGGCCGTCGAGCGCGGGGCACGGTGGATGACGCTGGAGGTCCGCAGGTCCAACGCCTCGGCGCAGGCGCTCTACCACAAGTACGGCTTCCGCGAAATCGGGGTCCGCAAAGGCTACTACAGCGACAACCGCGAGGACGCCCTAGTCATGTGGACGGGCAACCTGCGCGAGCACGACTTCCAGAAGCGGTACACCGACCTCAAAGCCAAGCTTGAAGAATAGTTGATGCTCGTTCTGGGAATCGAAACGTCCTGCGATGAAACCGCGGCGGCCGTCCTGGAAGACGGTCGCCTGATCCGCAGCAACGTCATCGCCTCGCAGATCGACCTCCACCGCAGGTTCGGGGGCGTCGTCCCCGAGCTGGCCTCGCGCAAGCACCTGGAGCGTCTGCTTCCGGTCATCGACGAGGCGCTGGAGCAGGCGGGCTGCGGCCTTGCGGATCTCGACGCGATCGCCGTGACCCAGGGGCCGGGTTTAGTGGGCGCCCTGGCTGTGGGAGTGGCTGCCGCGAAAGCGTTTTCCCTGACGCTGCACCGTCCGTTTGTAGGGGTGAATCACCTCGAGGGCCACATCTATGCCGGATTCCTGACCGACCCCGGGCTGGAGTTTCCGGTCTTGGCCCTGGTCGTTTCCGGTGCGCACACTGACTTGATCGCGATGCCCGATCACGGGCGGTATCAAGTCCTGGGCCGAACCCGGGACGATGCGGCGGGCGAGGCGTTTGACAAGGTGGCGCGGGCGATGGGGCTTGGCTATCCCGGCGGCCCGGCCCTCGATCTGCTCGGCCGGGGAGGGGATCCGAAGGGTGTGCCCCTGCCGCCGCCGATGCCCGGCGGCAGCTATGAGTTTTCGTTCAGCGGGCTGAAGACGGCGGCGCTGCGCGCCTGGCGCCTCGGGGAACCGCACGACCCTGTCTGGATCAGGGATTTTGCCGCCAGCCTGCAGCACGTCGTCGCGAAGACGCTGGTTGCCAAAACCATTGCTGCGGCAGGCATGGTGCATCCCAGGACCATCATCCTCGCGGGGGGTGTGGCCGCGAACACGGGGCTGCGCGCCATGATGAGTCAGGCCACGGAATCAAATCGCTACAAACTGGTCATCCCCCCGCCGGTTCTTTGCACGGACAACGCGGCGATGATCGCCGCGGCGGGATTCGAAGCCCTCAAGCGGGGTAAAGAGGCGTCGCTCGCCCTGACCGCGTTCTCCGACCTGCCCCTGGATCGCGCCGCGGCCTCGCGGAGGTGAAATCCCGAACAATTTGAGGAATTTGGGCGATTATATACGGAGTTCTTCCAAGTCGGGCAGCCGCGCGAACTCTGTGGATAATGTGAATAACCCTGTGAGTAAAGCGTTTTACAAAGGATTTGGTGATTCGGTTTCGTCCAGGCGCAGCAACCGGCGTTCGGCGATCCCTAGCAGAGCGTCCGGATCACCCGTATCAGACGGCGCCGCGGACACCGTCCAACGCATCGGGAGAACGGTCATGAACTGCCCCCGGACCGCCACCTCGCGACCCGTCAGCAGTTCGCGCAGCGGGCGCAGTCCCAGGTCCGCCTCGGACTTGTCGGTCTCGGGCATCAGGATGGCGAACACGCCGCCGCCAACGCGGCCGAGGACCTGGTTCTCCGGCGAGGCCTCCCTGAGGATATCGGCGATCCGCCGCAGCAGGTCATTGCCCGCCGGGTAGCCGTAGGTCGCGTTGAACAGCGGAAGTCCTTGCACTTCGGCCAAGGTGACGGCCATCGGACGACCCCACTGCCGGTGACGCGCCGCCTCCTCCCGCAGCCTCTCGGTGAACCCTCGCCGGGTCAACAGACCGGTCACCCCGTCCACCCGGATGTCCCGCTCGGCCTGCTGGCGGAGCCGGGCCGCCTGGACCACCGGCGCCACGCTGTCGGCAACGAGGGCGAGCCGCCGGGCCTCTGAGTCCCCCAGGTTCGGTCCGGTGGCCTGCAGGACGCCGATCGCCTTTCCACCCATCAACAAGGGGACGTACAGCGTGGTGCCGGCTTCATCGTGCTCGGCCGCCTTTCGTTCCAGCGCCCGCCACAGCGGTGACCGGCTGTGGGCCGCGGTGGTGCCGACGGCGACCGCCGTCCCCACCGTCGCTTCGGCGACCATCGCATCCAACTGCCCGTTCATCAGCCACACCGCGCAGTCGGGGACGCGCACGATGTCCGCCGCGACCTCGACGGTGCGCTGCAGCAGCCGGCCGAAGTCGCCGATGTCGCGGATTTCCTGGGCCATCCGCAGGATGAGGTCCGCCTCCGTCAGCGTCACCGCCGCGGTCTCCGCGGGCGCCTGCGCGCCCGCGGGATGGATGATGCGCCGTTCGAGGTTGGTGTACCAGGAGGTCTGCGCGTCTCGTTCCCGCTGGATGACTCGGTCGAGCGCATCGACCACGTCGGGGTTGAACTGCGAGCCGGCGTGGGTCCGCAGTTCCGCCATCGCCACCTCGATGCCGCGGGCGGTGTGGTAGGCGCGGTGGCTGGTCATCGCATCGAAAGCATCCGCCGCCGCCAGGATCGCGGCGCCGATGGGGATCTGATTGCCCCGTAGCCCGTCGGGGTAGCCGCGGCCGTCGTACCATTCGTGGTGGTGCCGGACGATGCCCACCAGGTCCTGCAGGGGGCCGGGCTTGTCGAGGATGGACGCGCCCAGCGCCGCGTGGCTCATCATGATCGCGCGCTCGGAGGGATCGAGCCGTCCAGGTTTGCGGAGGATGGCGTCGGGGATCCCGATCTTGCCCACGTCGTGCAGCATTCCGGCCAGTCGGACCTTTTCTTCCTCTCGCGGTGACAGGTGCATCTCCTGCGCGACTTTGGTGACCAGCGCCGCGAGGTCCTCGGAGTGCCCGTGCGTATAGGCGTCCTTGGCGTCGACCGCGTCGGCCAGCGCGCTGATCGATGAGACGAACAGTTCCTTGACCTGCTGGTACAGCCGGGCGTTGTCGATCGCCATTGCGGCCTGACGGGCGAAGTACTCGAGGATCGGGATCTCCTCGCGGAAGGCCTCCGGCGGTTTATGGCTCAGCAGCACCAACACGCCGACCGATCCACCCTCGCTCTGCAGCGGGAGCGCGCAGGCGGAGCGGAACCCTGCGACCGGTCCGTCCCGCGTCGGCTGGATGCCGCCTACGGCCGTCACGGCGACACGGCCGATGGCCGAGGCCTCCGCGATCAGGGGCTCCAGTACGGAAAACCGCGCGCCTTCGGCGGGAGCGCGCTCCAATCCCCAACTGGTCTTCAACCGCAGCTGCTGTGTTTCGTCGGCGAGGAACAGCATCGCGGCTCCCGCGTGCCACGACAGCCTGCCGCCGGTCTCGACCGCGGAGCGCAGGACGTGGCCGACGTCCAGCGTGCTGAGCACCGCTTCGCTGGCCTCGAACACCTTGCGGGTCGCGACGCTTCGGTAGCGGACCTGCTCCTCGACTTGGAAGGCAACCGCCCCGCGCCAGGCCAGCAGCAGCCCGGCCGCGGCGGCCAGGGCGACGCCCGGCAGGACCGGGAGACGTTGCGTGGCCAGACCGGCCAGCGCCGCGACGAGCACAAGGCCCAGCGCGATGAACAGGACCGGTGACCGCGCCCGTGCCGGCGCCCCGCCGTCTTTTCCCTGCGCTACATCAGGACGCGCCGTGATGTGGAGACCGTCCTTCCGAAAGGGTCAGTATGTTCCCATGCCCTTACGGGATACGGATTATTCCTTTCCCGTGCGGGGGGCATCGTCCTCTTGACGCGCGGGGCCGCGCCCTTCTAAGATGAGAGGGCCTAGCACTCTCATTCCGAGAGTGCTAATCCACGTGCACCGCACAATACATTCTGGAAAGGGAGGGAGAGGCCTATGAATTTGAGGCCGCTTGGCGACCGCGTGGTGGTCAAGCCGTTGGAGGAGGAAGAGCGCACCAAGGGCGGCATCGTGCTGCCCGATACCGCGAAAGAGAAGCCCGTGCACGGTGAGGTGGTGGCCGTCGGACCCGGGAACTGGGACGAAGACGGTGAGAAGCGCCGGCCGCTCGACGTCAAGGTGGGCGATCGGGTGGTCTACGGCAAGTACTCGGGCACCGAGATCAAGGAAGAGGACGAGGATTACCTCATCCTGCGCGAGAGCGACATCCTGGCGATCGTCGACAAACAGCCGGTCGCGGCGAAGGCGAAGAAGTAACCGTTTCCCGAATTTAGGGTGGAGGTGGTAGTTCGTGCCGAAGATTCTCGCATTTGAAGAGTCCGCGCGGCGGGCGATGGAGCGGGGCGTCAACAAGCTCGCCGACGCGGTGAAGATTACGCTGGGGCCGAAGGGCCGCAACGTCGTGCTGGAAAAGAAATTCGGCTCCCCCACGATCACCCACGACGGCGTGACCGTGGCGAAAGAGATCGAGCTGGAAGACCCGTTTGAGAACGCCGGCGCGCAGCTGGTGCGCGAGGTGGCGACCAAGACCGAGGACGTGGCCGGCGACGGCACGACCACGGCAACGATCCTGGCGCAGTCGCTGGTGCAGGGCGGACTGAAGATGGTGGCCGCCGGCGCCAACCCGATGGCGATCAAACGCGGCATCGACAAGGCGGTGGCCGCCGCCGTCGAGGAGATCAAGCAGATCGCCAAACCGGTCGAGACCAAGGAAGCCATCGGGCAGGTGGCCAGCATTTCCGCGAACGACCACGGCATCGGCACGCTGATCGCTGATGCTATGGACAAGGTCGGCAAAGACGGCGTGATCACGGTGGAGGAGAGCAAGGGTATCGAGACCACCGTGGAAGTCGTCGAAGGCATGATGTTCGACAAGGGGTACGTGTCCGCGTACTTCGTCACAGACCCCGAGAAGATGGAAGCCGTCCTCGACGACCCGTACATCCTCATCACCGACAAGAAGATCTCCAGCATCAAAGACCTGCTGCCGGCGCTGGAGAAGATCGCGCAGGTCAACCGCCCGCTACTGGTCATTGCCGAGGACGTGGAAGGCGAAGCCCTGGCGACGCTGGTCGTCAACAAGCTGCGCGGCACGCTGCACTCGGCGGCCGTGAAGGCCCCCGCGTTCGGCGACCGCCGCAAAGCAATCCTCGAGGACATCGCGATCCTCACCGGAGGCCAGGTCATCTCCGAAGAGGTCGGCCTGAAGCTGGAGAACATCGAGGTCTCGATGCTCGGGCGGGCGCGCCAGGTCCGCATCCGCAAGGAAGAGACCATCATCGTCGACGGGGCCGGCGACAAGGCCGCGATCGAGAAGCGCGTGAGCCAGATTCGCAAGCAGATCGAAGACACCGATTCCGACTACGACCGCGAGAAGCTGCAGGAGCGGTTGGGCAAGCTCTCCGGCGGCGTCGCGGTGATCAAGGTCGGCGCGCCGTCTGAGGCGGAGCTGAAGTACCGGAAGACGCGCACCGAGGACGCTTTGCGGGCGACCCGCTCGGCGGTCGAAGAGGGGATCGTCCCCGGCGGCGGCAGCGTGCTCGTCTATGCGGCCAAGGCGGTGGAGAAGCTCGACGCGGAGGGAGACGAGAAGATCGGCGTCACCCTGGTCATGAAGGCGCTGATGGAGCCCGCCCGCACCCTGGCCGTGAACGCGGGGCAGGAGGGCTGGCTGATCGTCGTGCAGCTCAAGGAGAAGGGGCTGGGGACCGGATACAACGTGCTGTCCGGGAAGTTCGAGGACATGGCCAAGTCGGGGATCGTCGACCCGGCCAAGGTCGTGCGCTCGGCGCTGCAGAACGCGGCCAGCATCGCGTCGTTGATGCTGACGACCGAGGCGATGGTGGTGGAGAAGCCGGAGGACGAAGACAAGATGCCGTCGACTCCGCCGATGCCCCCGATGTAAGGTCCGAAGGACCCGCCAGTTCAAAGGGCCCCTGGCTTACGACAGGGGCCTTTTGATTTTTCGGCGCAGGGGCGGGGTTGCCTTCCTGGTCCAATTACGAACATTGTTGCATCCTCAGCGGAGATCGTTTATATTTACGCTGCCGGGATGCCTCCTCGAGGCGTTCCATCGGCGTCCATACCAAGAAATACGAACATTCCGACTACAGGAGTGGTGTGCGGGTCCTAGTCGTCGGTGCCGGAGGACGGGAACACGCCCTCGCCTGGAAGCTGAGCCAGGATTCCGCCTCCTCACACCTGTACGCCGCACCAGGAAACCCCGGGACCGCCGAGCTGGCCGAGAATGTCCCCATCGCCTCGACGGACATCGAGCGCCTCGTAGACTTCGCGGAGCATTCAAGAATCGATCTGACCGTTGTGGGCCCCGAGGTGCCGCTCGCCGCCGGGCTCGTCGATGCCGTCAAGGCCAAAGGGCTTAGGATCTTCGGACCCACCCGCGCCGCGGCGCGCCTGGAGGCCAGCAAGGTCTTCGCCAAGGATCTGATGCGGCGGCATTCGATCCCGACCGCTGCCTTCGAGGTATTCACCAGTCCGCTCGCCGCCACCGCCTACGTTCAGGGGCAGCGGAGGCCCCTGGTCATTAAGGCCGATGGCCTCGCCGGTGGAAAGGGCGTCATCGTCGCCCAAACGCCCGACGGGGCTCAGCAGGCGATCGAGGACATGATGATTCGCGGCATGTTCGGCGATGCCGGCCGCCACGTTGTCATCGAGGAGTGCCTCGAGGGCACCGAGGTGAGCCTGCTGGTCCTGGTTGGCCCGGGCGGCGTCACCCCGCTGATTCCGGCAAAGGACTACAAGCGCGCACTGGACGGCGATCACGGGCCCAACACCGGCGGCATGGGAGCGGTCGCGCCCGTAGATCTGGTACCGGGTACAGATTTGGCCGGAATTCTGTACCGGGTACCGCTGGAACAGATCATGGCCTCGATCGTCGAGCCGGTGGTTGCGGCAATGCGCCGAGAAGGCCGCCCCTATACCGGCGTGCTCTATGTCGGCCTGATGCTGACCGTCGACGGGCCGAAGGTCCTCGAGTTCAACTGCCGCTTCGGCGATCCCGAGGCCCAGGTGATCTTGCCCTTGCTGGAGAGTGATCTTGGAGAGGCAATGCTGGCCGTGCTGGCCGGGGAGAGCCCACGATTGACGTGGCGCAGCGGTCACGCCGTGTGCGTCGTCCCGGCATCTGGAGGGTACCCGGGTTCCCACACGACCGGCCATCCGATCCACGGACTCGACTCGCTCCCCCGAGATGTCGTGGTGTTCCAGGCGGGCACGCGCCTCGAAGGCAGCCGGGTTGTCACCGCGGGCGGTCGGGTCTTGAACGTCGTCGGCCTCGGCGAGACACGGCAACAGGCCGTCGATCGCGCATACGCCGGCGTCTCCCGTATTGCATTCGAGGGGATGCAGTTCCGTACCGACATCGGCCGGCTGGTGACCCCGGCCGTCGCGACAGGAGCGAGCGCGTGACTGACGATCGAGGCACGAGGAACGAGGCACGAGAGCCAGTAGTCGCCATTCTGCTCGGCAGCGAGTCCGATCGTCCCGTCATGGCGGAGGCGGTTCGCACGCTGACCGAGTTCGGCGTTTCGCACGAGGTCGTGGTGGCGTCGGCGCACCGGTCGCCTGACTTGCTGGATCGCTACGTGAAGTCCGCGGAAGAGCGCGGGATCCGCGTGATCATCGCAGCGGCCGGCGGTGCCGCCCACCTGGCGGGCGCGGTCGCCGCCCGCACGGTGCTGCCGGTGATCGGCGTGCCGCTGGAAGCGACGGGGCTCGGCGGGCTGGACGCGCTGCTGTCCACCGTGCAGATGCCGCCGGGCGTCCCCGTCGCGACGGTGTCGATCGGCGCCTGGGGCGCGCGCAACGCCGCGATTCTAGCCGTGCAGATCCTGGCGGTTTCGGACGAAACGCTCAGTGAGAAGCTGCGTGAACGAAAAGTTGAGATGGCTCGGAGAATCGAGGAGCAGTCTGGTGTCATTGCGAGCGAAGCGAAGCAATCTCGAACTATCCGATGAGCACGAGATTGCTTCGTCGCTGTGCTCCTCGCAATGACGGACAGATAGGAGACGCGGGATGCCGGTAACCGCGGTCGTCGGGGGCCACTGGGGCGACGAGGGCAAGGGCAAGGTGGTCGATGCCCTGGC
>JBIOXT010000204.1:0-2506 GCA_044869795.1 bacterium
CGGCGGCCATCGCTGGTAACCGCAGGCTCGGCGATCAGTGGTGGCCGCCGCTTGTGCCACTCCGTGGCCTGCTCGTAGGCGTAGGCTGCACGCAGCACCGTGGTTTCGTCGAAGGGTTTCCCGATCAACTGTAGGCCAATGGGCAACCCATCTGAAAACCCGCACGGCACCGAGATGCCCGGCAGACCTGCCAGGTTGACAGGGATCGTGTAAATGTCCGCCAGATACATCTGCAGCGGGTCGTCTACCTTCTCACCAAGCCGGAACGGGACCGTAGGGGACACCGGCATCAACACCAGATCCACTGTTTCGAACGCCCGCAAGAACTCCTGCCGGATCAGCGTGCGCGCCCGCTGGGCTTTCAAGAAAAACCCTTCGTAGTAACCTGCGGAGAGCGCATAGGTGCCAAGCATGATCCGCCGCTTTACCTCGCTGCCGAATCCCTGCCGGCGCGTGCGCGTGTACATTGTGAAGAGGTCGTCCGTCGGTATCCGCAATCCATACTGCACACCATCGTAGCGGGCAAGATTCGCACTGGCCTCCGATGTCGCCAGCAAATAGTACGTGGGCAGCGCGTACGGGAGGGACGGCAGCGACACCTCCGCCAGCACGGCGCCCAGACCCTCGAGTTGCGTGGCGGCCGCCTGCACCGCCTTCCGCACGTCGCCCTGCAGCCCCTGGCCAAACCCCTCTCGCGCGATCCCGATCCGCAGACCCAGCACGGCGCGGGACAACGCCCTGGGGTAGTCATCGACCGGTATGTCGACAGAGGTCGAGTCCTTTGGATCGCGGCCGGCGATGACGCGCAACAGCAGCGCGGCATCGGAGACGGTGCGCGTCATCGGGCCGATCTGATCCAGCGAGGAGGCGAACGCCACCAGCCCATACCGGGACACGCGACCGTACGTGGGTTTCATCCCCACGATGCCGGTGAACCCGGCCGGCTGACGAATGGACCCGCCAGTGTCGGTCCCCAGGGCCAGCGGGGTCATGCCGGCCGCCACCGCCGCCGCCGAACCCCCACTGCTGCCTCCCGGAACGCGATCTGAATTCCACGGGTTGCGAGTCGGCCCGAACCCGGAGTTCTCGGTGGACGAGCCCATGGCAAACTCGTCCAGATTGGTCTTCCCTACGATGACGGCACCGGCATCTCGGAGGCGCGATACGATGGTCGCGTCGTAGGGCGGCACCCATCCTGCCAGGATGCGGGATCCGCAGGTCGTCGGCATGCCGGTCGTACAGATGATATCCTTCACCGCCACTGGCAGCCCAGCCAGCAGCGGGAGATCCCCGCCCCGCGTATAGCGCGCATCCCACTCCTGCGCCGACCGGAGCGCCCCCTCGCGGTCGACATGGAGGAAGGCATGCACGGTGGGATCCAGCGCCTCGATGCGGTCGAGGCAGGCGCGGACGAGGTCGCTAGGCGTGACCTCCCGGCGATGGAGGCGTGTGAGCAGTTCGGTGGCGGGAGCGTCGACCAGGGCGGCTACTCCGTCTCGATGACCGGGGGCACCTTGAAGAACCCATCCTCGTGATCCGGTGCGGCAGCGAGGACCGCATCCCGCGAAAGCGGCGTGCCGGCGGCGTCGTCCCGGAATACGTTGGTGAGCGTCAGCACGTGCGAGGTGGGCTCGACGCCGTCGGTGTTCAGTTCACTCAGCGTGGCACAGTACTCCAGAATGCTGCCTAGTTGCCGGGTAAATCGCTGCCGCTCTTCGTCGGAAAGTTCGAGGCGGGCGAGCCTAGCGACACGGTCAACGATGGACGGATCGATGGGCATTTCACATCACCTGTCTCATCCTAACAAATCAATGTCTATTGCGTCCACTTGCGTCTCTCGCATCCTGTGCGTGTTGTCGCGTCTACCTCTACGTGTGCGGGCTAGACGCAGGAGGACGCAATGAGAAGCAACCAAACGCGACAGACGCTCTACTCTACGACGAGCATCAGGGTGGTTCCCTGGTCGGGGGCGGGCGGGAGCAGGATGCGGATCGTGTATGTACCGGGCCGCCGTGCGCGATACCCTTGTTCCACAACGTCGAGCCGCGCGTCAGGAATGATGATCGGCGTGGGACCACCACCGCTGGGCGTGAGCCGGACAGGCTGCCTGGACCTGACGCGCAGCGAGAGCGACTGGCCGGTGATCCTCCCCCCGTGGGTCCGAAACCGCCACGTCAGTGCCGGCGGTGCCGGCAGGAGCGCGGCGAGGACTCCCGCCGCGGTCGCGTCGTCGAGGGTGCGGACGCGCCCGCGCACGACGCCCACCACCCGCGATGTGCGCGCCCCATCCTCATGCAGGACGCTAAAGACGGCAGCCTCTCGACCCGCGCCGAGCGGCACGGCATCGAGCTGCGTCGAGATCGAGCCGGGCAGCGGTTCAGCATACACCCGCGCCGCCTTCCGCCGCCATGCGTCATAGGCGAAGATGAACCCAAAGTATTGGGTCTCGGCGGCTCCAGGATATCTCGGCACGACCGCGACGACGGCTGACTCGACGGGGGCAGAG
>JBIOXT010000205.1:0-3183 GCA_044869795.1 bacterium
TAGGCGTCGATGAAGCGGTCGAGATCGCCGTCGAGGACCGCCTGCGCATTCCCGGTCTCCACGTCCGTGCGGTGGTCCTTCACCATCGTGTACGGATGGAGGACGTACGACCGGATCTGGTTTCCCCAGGCCGCCTCCTTGTGCTCACCCCGCAGCTCCGCGAGCCTCTCCCGCTGCCGCTCCTCTTGGACTTCCGCCAGCCGCGCCCGCAGCAGGCGCAGAGCCGTGAGCTTGTTGGCGTACTGCGACCGTTCGTTCTGACACTGCACCACGATCCCGGTTGGGAGGTGGGTGATCCGCACCGCGGTCTCCACCTTGTTCACGTTCTGACCGCCGGCCCCGCCCGCGCGGTAGGTCTCGATGCGGAGCTCGTCGTCGCGCATCGTCACCTCGACTTCTTCCACCTCTGGGATGACGTCGACGAGCGCGAACGACGTGTGCCGCCGGCTGGCCGCGTCGAACGGCGACAGGCGCACCAGACGGTGGACGCCGCGTTCACCCGTCAGGTAGCCGTAGGCATACGGACCGCTGACGATGGTCGTGGCGCTCTTGATCCCGGCCTCTTCCCCGGGCGATGTGTCGACGACTTCGGTCCGGTACCCTCGCCGCTCGGCCCATCGCAGGTACATGCGCAGCAGCATCTGGGCCCAGTCCTGCGAATCGGTGCCGCCGGCTCCGGCGTGGATGGACACGATCGCGTTGGCCGCGTCGTGCTCGCCCGACAGCAGGGTCATCAGGTCGAGCTGCTGGACCTTCGCATGGGCGGCCTGCGCCTCGCGCGCCAGCTCCGCCGCGTCGAGCCCTCCCGGATCGTCCTGGGCCAGGCGGACCAGGACGGCCAAGTCGTCGAGCTGGTGCCGCAGCGATGCGTACGTGTCGAGCTGAGCCCGGACGTCGCTGAGTTCCTGGGTCAGCTTGCGGGCGTGCTCAGGATTGCTCCAGAGGTCGGGCGCCTGCGCCTGTGACTCGAGGGTCGAAATGCGGGCTTGCTTGCCGGGAAGGTCAAAGATGCCTCCCGATATCGTCCAGCCGGCTGCGATCAGCCTCGACGAGGTTTTTGACTTCTTCGATTGAGATCATCGCCGTTGCATTATCCCCTTCTCCCTTTATCCCTTTATCGCTTCAATCTGTCAACGCACCGCGGTGAGGAACGCCGCCAGCAGCACATTCCCCAGCGCGTGGGGAACAATCAGCCCCAGGGGATTCCCGGTGCGGGCGCGGATCAGGCCGAACGCGATCCCGGTGGCCAGCGCCCACGCCATCGCTTCGGCCGGCAACCCGGACTGCAGCAGCATGCCCACCAGGACGGTCGCGCCGATGGCGACCGTAGATCCTTTCCATGCGGCCAGCGCGCCAAACGCCCGGCCCCGCAGCCACCCTTCCAGGGCCGCGGCGATCGCAAGCTGCCGCAGGATCCCGACCATCCAGCCGCCCGCAGGCGCGGCGAAGACGACCGGGATCTGATTCGCGCGAAACGCCGCGACGATGATGCCGGCCAGCGCCAGCACCACGACGGATCCCGCGAGCACGGCGCCGGCAGCCTGGCGCCAGCCGGTCGTTGCATCGGCACCCGTTGGTCCACCGATTCGACCCAGCGTAAAGACGATCAGGAATCCCAGCACCGCCGCCGTCCACGCCCACCACGGCGCTCCGGCCGTCAGCAACACCCACACGGCGATCAGCGGAAGGACCGTGACGGCGGCCGCCGTCTGAAACGCCGGGCCGCGGACCTCGTCCCACACCTCGCGCCGCTTCAGCAGGATCACCGCGCCGGCGACGGCCGCGAGCGCGGCCTGGGCGAACCAATCTCCCCATCGGGCATAGGGCGTCAGGACTTCCGACAGCCCGACGTCGCTCTCGAGGACGGCGACCCGTCCCGCCGGAAGCGCGGCCAGTACCCGGCCCGCCGGATCGACGACCTGGGAAATCCCGGAGTTGGTGGCATGGATGAGCCAGCGGCCGCTTTCGACCGCACGGAACGGTGCGAAGCGGGCGTGCTGCGCCGGTCCCGCCGTGCCGTCAGACCAGGCATCGTTGGTAATGACGGCCAGGAGCTGCGCGCCGCCGCGGACCAGGTCCCTGCTCACCTCCGGAAAGATCGACTCAAAGCAGATGGCCACCCCGATCCGGCCGACCGGTGTCCAGAGCGGGTCATGGCGGGATCCCGGGTGGATGCCGTTCTCCGCGAAGGCAACCAGCCGCACCTTGTCATAGCGGCCGACGGGCATTCCGCTCGGAGCCACGGCGACCACGATGTTGGACGCACCGCCCTCAAGGCTCGTCGCCAGCACGGTGGCCCGCGCATCATGCGCCCACCGGCCGACGAGATCCAGCAGGCCGCCGGAGCCGAACAGATCCGACGGCAATGCGGTCTCCGGCATCACGATCAGTTCCGGCGCCCGCGCGGCGGCGTCGCGGATCAACCCCTGCAGCAAGCGCAGATTTGCCTGGGCGGCCGCCGGGTCGAATTTCAACGGCGGGGCAACGTTGGTCTGCAGGGTGGCGATGCGTAGGGAGCCGCGGGCCGCCGGCGGGATCGACGCCGTCCCCCACAGCGCGACGGCGATGACGGCGAGCGCCGGCGCGATGAGGACCGCCGGCCGCCGTGTCACGATCATGCCGGCGATGCCGGCGTTGACCAGCGCCACGAGAAATGAGAGTCCGTACACTCCGGTGATCCGCGCCGCTTGAAGAACGGGGATCAGGTCATGCTGACTGAGACCCAACAGCGCCCAGGGGAAGCCAAAAACGCCGATCGAGCGTGCGTACTCGATGCCGGTCCACACCAGCGGAACCAGCCACAGACTCCACGCCGTGGGGCGGCCGGCAGCCAGCCAGCGGTACAGTCCGGCGAACGCGCCCACGTACAGCGCGAGGTACGCCGCAAGCAGCAGCCATGGCACGATGCCGAACAGGCGCATCCACGACAGGACGATGGCAAAGGCGAGGAATCCGGTCAGGAACCCGAGGGCAAACGCCTCACCGGGCGCCCGGCGGGCAATCGCGACGAGCAGTGGAACGAGCGCGATCCACGCCAGCCGACCGGCATCAACACCCGGAAAAGCGAGCGCGAACAGGACACCGGAAATTGCGGGCAAGAGAAGGAACGGGGTTATTCGTCCTTGCCGTGGCACTTCTTGTACTTCTTGCCGCTGCCGCACCAGCAGGGATCGTTGCGGCCGA
>JBIOXT010000206.1:0-16963 GCA_044869795.1 bacterium
ACGCCCCCTTTGCGCTCCCGGAGCCGCTCATACCGGCGCAGCAGATCTTCCTCCAGGCTCTGCGCGTGGTGCTCGCGCTGGGCGCGGAGGGTTTCGATTTCGATCACGATCGCATCGCTGGTGCGGCGGAACTCCTCAAGGCGCGCGGCGAGGTTGGCTTCGGCCTCCTGGCGGCGCACCTCCAGCGCATGGATGCTCGCCAGCAGCGTCTCGATCTCTTCCATCAGGCCCAGCATCTCATCTTCCAGCCGCTGCCGCTGCCGCCCCAGCGCCTGCAGGTCATCCTGCATGGCGCTCAGTTCCTTGGGGTTGGAGACGCGGCCCCCGTAGAGGTCGGCCTCCACCTTGTGCGCCTTCCCCACCGTCGATTGCAGGGCGAGTTCCATGTCGCGCAGCCGGCTCTGCTTACCGTGGAGATCCTCGCGGGCGGCCAGCTCCTCAGCGCGAGCCCGGTCCACCTCTGTCCGGGCGGCGGCGCCGTCGTCGAGACCGGCGAGGTCCGATTCCAGGCGCAGCAGCCTGGAATCGAGTTGCTGGAGGCGGTAGAGACTCTCGGCGGGGGTCACCCCGTCAAGGTTCGGGCGGTGCCGCCCCCCATCCCTCCCCGGCAACCTAGGAAATTCCCTGATCCCCCCGCGGTCAAAATTCCCCGGTCATGACAAGGAGTTTGCCCAAGATGTGCAGAAAAACCATGGTCAACTGAATAGGTCTTCCGATAAGGGCTAACCTGCCGCAAGGCGGGGGCGCAAAGTCGCGGGGCGCACACCCAGGTCGTGCGCCGGCCGGGCTGCCGAAGAAGATCATCGGACCTTTCGCCAGAGCCTACACTCCTTCGGTCGGTGGAGCGTAGGCTGTGTTGTTTTGCGAGGGATCTTGGGGAGGTGGCGGATGAGGCAGGTCGCGGCACTTTCTGTTGTGGTGGCAATGCTCCTGGCTGCGGTGGCACCGGCGTTTGCCAGCCCCTGGGGCAACGAATTCTACCCCGGCGATGCGCCGCCATCGACGACGCAGGCCGGTCAGCATGACGGCACCAGCGCGTCGTGCGGCGGCGGAGGCAACGTCTGCAACACCGACGGCTCGCCCGGGACCTCCGGCGGCACGCCGGCACCAACGGCAGGCACGAACAAGTAACCCGGGCACCTCAGGACTCCGCAGTGTCCGGGTTGCCCGCGCGGGCTCAGGTTTTCCTCTGGTTCGTGGTGGCCACGGCCGCCGGCATGCTGGCCGCGTCGGCGGTTGACGCCATCGCCACCTCCCCCAGTCTGCTGACGGCCTTCGGCCTGACCACGACCGGGGAGATCCTGACCTCGCTGGGCGCCGTCCTCGGGATGGTCGTCGCCGGCCTCTACCCCATCTGCCTCGGGAACAAGATCCGCACCAGCGTCGGGACGGCCGTGATCTTTGCCACCGCGATGCTCACCTCGCCGCTGCGCGCCGGACTGCTGGTGGCGTTCAGCGTGGCCGTGTACACGTCGATCAAGCGCCGGAAGGAAGGCTGGCCGCTGTACTACCCGGTGTTCAACATCGCGCAGCTGGCGCTGACCGCGATGACGGTGTCGTTCCTCTTCTTGCGCTTCAACCCGACCGCCGACGTCACGCTGACGTCGTGGTCATCGGCGCTGCCGGTGGCGGCGGCCGTGGCGGTCTACTTCGCGTTGAACAACGTGATCGTCGCGACGATGTCGGCGATCGTGCAGGGCCGGTCCGTGCGGGAGGTGTGGCGATGGATGTTCCATCGCCCGCAGATCGCGGCGATCAACTTCGGGCTGCTCCTGCTGGGGGTCTTCCTCGCGGCGCTGTATTACTACTCACCGGTCCTCGTCCCGCTGGCGGCGCTGCCGTTGTACTTGATCCACCAGGCGATCGACAACGGCGAGAAGATCCAGCGGCAGACGCGCGAGACCCTCGAGGTGCTGGCCGATGCGATCGACAAGCGGGACGCGTACACCTTCGCGCACTCGCAGCGGGTGGCCGAGTACGCGAAACTGACGGCGCGCCGGCTCGGCCTGCCCGTCGAGGACCAGGAGTCCATCGCCCTGGCCGCGCGCGTCCACGACGTGGGCAAGATCGGCGTGCGGGAAGCGCTGCTCAATCGCCCGGGCGCCCTCTCGACGGTGGAGCTGGACGAGGTCCGGCAGCATACCGTGATCGGGGCCGAGATCGTCGCCAACCTCAAGGAATACCCCAAGAGCAAGGAAGCGATCCTCTACCACCACGAGCGGTGGGACGGCTCGGGGATCTACCGCCTCGCCTACGACCACATCCCCATCGGCGCCCGCATCGTCGCCGTCGCCGACGCCTTCGATGCGATGACATCGGACCGGCCGTATCGCCGCGCGCTGGGCCATGAGGCGGCCTTCGAAGAACTGCAAAAGGGCAAAGGGAGCCAATTCGACCCCGTCGTCGTCGAGGCGTTCATCGACGCCCTGCGGTCAGCCGCCGTGCCCGGGAAGGACAGCGCTGTGGCCGTGTCCGGTCAGCCCATCACCTACCAACCGCTGACTCCGCAGACCCGCCACTAGCCGCACCCCGCATCGTCGGCTCTCGGTGAACCACCATTAACGAGTTCAGTCCCGAACCGAATACAGCGCCCCGCCCCACCCCGCTGCCGGCCGTCGCGATCGCCGTCATCGTGCTCGGCGCCACCCTGGCGGCGATCGGCCTGCTGGCGGTCGTCCGCGCCCTGTCGCACATCGTCGCGATGCCGATCGGCGCCCGCTCGGAGTACGTGTGGAGCCTCGTGACCCTCGGGGTGGTGACCGCCGCGTCGCTGACCCTAGCCGGGGTCGCGTGGTGGCTGGTGCTCAGACTGCAGGAGTCCCGGCGGCAGCTGCGGGAACTGGCGATCCGCGATCCGCTGACGGGTTTGTACAATCGCCGATACTTCCGCGAAGTCTACGCGACGGAGATCGAGCGGGCGAAGCGGACGGGGGAACCGCTCTCGATCGCGATGCTTGACCTGGACGGATTCAAGCATCTCAACGATACGCGGGGCCATCTCGCCGGCGATGCGGTCCTGGTGTCCTTCGCGGAGGTCCTGCGCGGATCGATGCGGTCGGTTGACGTCCTCGCCCGCTACGGCGGCGACGAGTTCGTCATCCTGATGCCGTCGACGACCGCCGAGCATGCGCGCAGAGCCATCGCCCGCCTGAGGACGAACCTTGCGGACTGGCGGCCGCCGCACGCACCGGTCGGGCTGCGGGTCAGCATCGGCCTGGCCACACAAGACGAAGCCGGTGAGGCCTTGGAACAGGCCGACCGGCTGATGTACGAGTCAAAGAAACTGCAGGGAATTGCCGGGACTTAGCGCTTCCGGCCCTTCTTCGCGGGCTTACTCGCCTTTCTCGGTTTCGCCGACTTCTTGGCCGGCGCTTTCTTGGGAGGTGCTGCCGGACGGGCCGGCTTCGCCGCGGCCGGTCTGGCCGCCGGCATCACCCGCGCGCCGGGTCGCGTCGCCAGCGCGGCGCCGGGCCGGGCGAACCGCGTCGCCTGGACCAGCGTCGGCCGGCTGACCGGTCGCAGGGCCGGGCGGGCGCCTTCGGTCTTGGGCGGTTCGGGCAATTTGATCTTCTTGGCCTTGGGCTCCCACCACTTCTGGTACTGCTTCCCGAGGCGCTCGAAGTAGTCGAACAGATCCGGCCATCCCAACTCGCGCCGCATCCCCTGGATGATCGGCTCCATCTTCGTCCAGGGGATCGAGTAGACCTCAAAGACGATCTCCGGCTCGATCGCGCCGCCGTCGACGAGCACGCCCAGGTTGTCGCAAAAGACCGCGACCCGGAGGAAGTTGTTAAACCTGATGCTGCCCGGCGGACACTCCAGGATAAATTGTTCGTAATCTTTGAAGTCGAACTGGAAGACGATGTACTGAAATGCGTCCAGGTTGGCGGAACTGTCGGCGATCTGAATGAGCTTCAGAAGGACATCCGTATCCTGGGGTCTTAGCTTCTTCACGCCCTCCACCTCATGTGCAAGCTTCAGGTGCCGGTCTCGGCCCATTATACCTAAGATGTGCGCAGAAACGCCACTTTTCGCCCCGAAGCGACCGATAGACGTACGGATGTTCGGTAGTTACGGGCGCTCGACCAGGTACATCACCCCGGCAATCACTGGGACCGCGACGATGAGCCAGCGGAGGTCGTACCCGGCGAGGCGGGCCACGGAATCGATCAGCAGGCTCGCGGTGATCGCAAAGACCCAGACCACCGCGGCGGGAGCGCTCTCACGCGCCCGGTGCCACATGTAGAACAGGAAGAGGGCCGTGAGGATGCCCGAGATGTTGCCAATGGGGACCGACGCCATGAAGCCGAAGTTGTGGTAGTAACTGATCGTCCCGACCAGCGTCAGGACGAAACCGCCCACCTTGAGGCCCGCGGCCGTTCGAGCCCGTCGATCGAGGAGGTAGATCGCTCCCGAGAGGAAGATCAGCCCGGGATAGACGATGACGACCTCGTGGCCCGGCCGGTCAATGCCCGCCAGCCGCTCTATCCCATCGAGGACAAAGATAATCCCCGCCGCCAGTTCCCACGGTCGCAGGCCGAGCTCGCCCCCCGACGCACCGGACCATCGGTAGGCCAAATATGCGCCCAGAGCCATCTCGATAAGCGCATCGACGGGTTGGAAAAGGCCCCACCTCCACCAGGCCAGCCCGATAAGGATGAGGCCGAAGCCGAGAAGCCGGTTCCTGGACGTCAAGCCGCCTGGGACACTGTCGGCCGGGGGATAAAGACCGCGATGCCCGCAGCAGCGAGGAACAGCCCTGGGAAGAGATCGCGCATCCCGGCCGACCAGGCGAGCGGACCGAGCACCATCATCAGGCCCCAGCCGAAGGCGAAGGGATCCGAGACGCCCCGGCCGCGCAGCTGGTTCCAGTCATAGAGCACGTACAAGCCGATGAGGATCGGGACGATCAGGGCGACGACCGGATGGCCCGTGGCGTTGAAGTAGTGCCAGACGATCCCCACGATGACGAGCACGGCTCCGAGCGTCGTCCGGCGCTGCCCGCCGGATCCGGCCACGAACAGGTAGGCCAGGCCCGCGATCACCACCGCGGCAGGCCACAGGTAGAGCGCATCGCCTTGAAGGTAAGTAACCCCTCGAAAGAGTTCCTCGAGCTGATCAATCGTCAGCGCAACGCCCAATCCCACGGTCCACGGTGTCGCCGACTGCCGGTTCGAATACCAGTAGTAAATCAAGAAGAGACCGAGAAGGACCTGGAACCACTCGTCGGCGCGCTGGCCGCGCAGCCAGATGTACGCGACGACGCCGATGATCATGAGGACGATCCCCATGCCTGTACTGCGTCCGGACGTATCCATGTATCGCCTCCTTCAGAGGAGATGCCGTTCGGTCAGGGATTGGCTAAATGGGGAATGTTCCCTCTGGTGGCCGAAGGCGCTGAGCGAGCCCCGAGCGTGTCGAGGGCGAGTCGAATGGGCGAGCCAGGATTCGAACCTGGGACCTCCTCGGTGTAAGCGAGGCGCTCTACCGCTAAGCTACTCGCCCGATCTCAATAGTACGACTTCATCCCCGGCGACCCGCTTGACATCGGCGCCCAGGGCGGTGAGTTTGGACTCCAGATCCTCGTAGCCCCGGTCGATGTTCTCGACCCTCGAAATCGCACTGGCTCCCTCGGCGG
Organism: bacterium; assembly: GCA_044869795.1. Taxonomy (GTDB): domain Bacteria; phylum Sysuimicrobiota; class Sysuimicrobiia; order Sysuimicrobiales; family Kaftiobacteriaceae; genus DASXUC01. The sequence goes on from JBIOXT010000206.1 coordinate 5,639, forward strand.
CGAGGGCGGAGATGACGACCGCGGCCCCGGCCCGGAGATCGAGCGCTTCGACCGGCGCGCCGGTGAGCTGGGGGACGCCCTTGATGATCGCGGAGTCCCCTTCCACGTGGATGTCCGCGCCCATCCGCCGCAGCTCGTCGACATAGCCGAACCTCGACTCGAACACCGTCTCGCGAATTCTGGACCGCCCGTCGGCCAGCGCGAGCAGCACAGCAAACGGGGGGTGCATGTCCGTCGCAAACCCCGGGTACGGGGCGGTGTCCACGTCCACACTGCGGCGGGACACCCCGGCCTGGACCCGCACGCCGTCGGTGTTCCGATCGACGAGTGCGCCGGTCTCTTCGAGTTTGGTGAGCAGCGCGCTGATGTGTTCAGGGATCATCTGCTCGACCAGCACGTTCCCGCCGGTTGCCGCGGCGGCGATGAGGTAGGTGCCGGCTTCCAGCCGGTCGGGGATGATCGCATACGACGCGCCGTGCAGCTCGCCGGCGCCGTTGATCGTGATCGTGCTCGTGCCGGCGCCCTTGATGCCCGCGCCCATCAGGTTCAAGAACACCGCGGTGTCGGTCACTTCCGGTTCCCGGGCCGCGTTCTCGAGCACGGTGGTGCCCCGGGCCAGGCTGGCCGCCAGCATCAAGTTGATGGTCGTCCCGACGCTGCTGCGCGGGACGAAGAACGCCGCGCCCCGGAGCCGGTGCGGCACCGATGCCTTCACCATCCCATGCTCCGTCGCGACCGTGGCGCCCAACGCGCCGAACCCGCGCAGATGGAAGTCCACAGGTCTTGCGCCGATGACGCAGCCGCCAGGGAGAGGAACTTCCGCCCGGCCCAGCCTGCCGAGCAGCAGCCCGGCGGCATAGAAGGACGCGCGCATCTGCCGGCACAGGTCGTACGGGGCCACCGAACTGTGCAACGCGCGCGCGTCAATCGCCATCCGGCCGCCGTCCATCTGGATCCGGACCCCGAGGGACTGGAGGATCTCCCGCAGGGTCAGCACGTCGCGGCAGTGCGGCACGTTCTCGAGGATCGACACGTCCGCCGCGAGGCAGGCGGCGGAAATCACGGCCAGCGAACTGTTCTTGCCCCCCGACACCTTCACGGCGCCGCGCAGCGGGCGGGCGCCGTTGACGATGATGCGTTCCATGAGTGCGTCTCTCCGGATGATGCTGCGAACGAGATGAGTCCGTCGTCAGCCCGATTTTTGCAGCTTGTTCTCCACGTAGCACCTGACGAGTTCTTCCAAGAGGAGCAGGCGATCGACCTGGCGGATGACTGTGCGCGCGTCCTTGTGGCTGGTCACGTAGGTCGGGTCGCCGGACAGCAGGTAGCCGACGATCTGGTCCACCGGGTTGTACCCTTTCTCCCTCAGCGCACGATAGACATGGTCAAAGATCTGGTGGAGATCCTGCGACGTCGGCGCCCCGACACGAAAGATCCCTGTGCGTTCGCGCTGGTCCATGTCCTTGGTCACCCTCGGCTTCCTTGGAGATATACCCAACGAGTGGGCCCCGCACCACTCGCTCCCGCTCGGGTCTCAGGGCTCCATGAACCAGTCGGAACGCGCGATCAATGGCGCCGCCATGAACCGGAGCGAAGCGACTGGTTCATGGGCCCGCCTGGACTCGAACCAGGAGCCAACGCCTTATGAGGGCGCTGCTCTGCCGTTGAGCTACGGGCCCGCCGGAACGAGTATAGCGCGGCTACTTCGCTTCGACGTACCGATCGGTAAACTGGCTGATCACGGGAATCGCAAACGTCTGCCCCTGATACGCCTGGTAGGCGTACCACAGGGCCAGCACCAGCCAGGCCAGTTGCAGCAGGCGGACCAACACGTACAGGGACCAGAGGCCCAAGACGCCCAGCACGAACTCCAGGCCAAAGTAGAAGATGATCCAGTACGCAATATTGAATCCCAACGCCTGGACGGCGTGCAGCCGCATGAAACGGTTGTTCTTCATGTCGGTCAGGAGGACGACGACGGCGACGATCCAGATCGGATAGCCAAGAGCCGCAAGAATCCGGTTCTCATTGCTGGTGCCTGCCTGCACGGGCATTCCTCCTCGATGCGAATATGGTATTCCCCATCACTTCGATTGCAGCGGTTTCGCCTCCCCCTGATGCGGCTGCGCGTACCCGATCCTCACGAGGAACAGTCCGTGCGCGGGAGCCCGCGGCCCCGCCAGTTGATTGTTCTCGCCGGCCAGGATCGTTGCCACCTCATCGGCCGGCAGTCTTCCCCGGCCCACCCGGACGAGCGTTCCCGCGATCATGCGGACCATGTGCCGCAGAAACCGATCCGCCTCGAGCGTGAGGATGACCATGTCGCCCGCCCTGGTCACCGCCGCGATCCGCAGATCGCAGACGGTCGAGCGTTCCCCCGATCCGACCCCGCGGAAGGCGGTGAAGGCGTGGCGCCCCCGGAGCGGATCGAGCCCCCGGCCCATCGCCTCGACGTCCAAGCGGGCGGGGACGTGCCAGGCATGCCGGCGCAGGATCGCGGATGGTGCGGGCCGGTTCAGGAACACGTAGCGGTACGTCCGGCTCGCCGCCGAATAGCGGGCGTGGAAATCAGGGGCAACGTCCTCAGCCGCCAGAATCCGGATGGCATCCGGCAGGTGTGCATTGAGGGCCCCCGGAAACCGTTCCGTCCGGATCCGGCCGTTGGTTCGAAAGTTGGCCACCTGCCCGAGGGCGTGCACACCGGCATCGGTGCGGCCGGCGCCAATGAGGTTCACCCGCTCACGGGTCACCCCGAAAATCGCCCGCTCGATCGCCGCCTGGACCGACGGGCGTTTCGACTGGCGCTGCCAGCCGCTGAACCCGGTGCCGTCGTACTCGATGAGCAGCTTGATGTGACGAGCTTCGTGCCCCGCGCCTCGTGCCTCGACCATTTTGGGTCAGCGGAGGAGTCCAGCCCAGGTCGTAAACGGCACGATGAAGAGCGCCGATGCGGCCACCGTGACCAGGACCGCAACGGCATCCCGCGATGCGAACTGCAGCTCCTTGAGACGTGTGCGCCCCTCCCCGCCCCGGTAGCAGCGCGCCTCCATCGCCAGCGCCAGCTCATCGGCGCGGCGGAACGCGCTGACGAACAAGGGCACGAGGATGGGCACCATCGCCCGCGCCCGCCGCAGGATGCCCCCGCGGTCAAACTCCGCGCCCCTGGCCATCTGCGCTTTCATAATCTTCTCGGTCTCGAGCAGCAGCGTGGGGATGAACCGCAGGGCGATCGTCATCATCATCGCCAGCTCATGCGAGGGAACCCCGATCCGCCGGAAGGGCCGCAGCAGGCGCTCCATCCCGTCGGTCAGCTCGACCGGCGAGGTCGTGAAGGTCAGCAGCGACGTGACGACCACCAGGGCGATCAGGCGGTAGCCGATGAACGCGGCGCGGAGCACCGCCTCCAGCGTGACCGTCACCGGTCCCACCCGGAACAGCGGCGTCCCGCCGGCGATCCCGCTGAAGAAGACGTTGAGGATGACCGTCAGCAGCAGCAGGAAGAAGACCGGCCGCAGCCCGCGGAGGATGTACCCCAGGGGGATGCGGGACACCAGGGTGACCCCGAGGAGAAACAGCGTCAGCAGCGCGTAACCGAAGAAGTCGCGCACTACGAAGATGGCCACCATCACCAACGTCACCGCCGCGATCTTCGTGCGCGGATCCAGCCGGTGGACGGGTGAGTCCCGCGGGATGTACTGGCCGATGGTGACGTAGCGGATCAGTTCCATTGCAGGGCGCGCAGGATCTCGGTCTGCGCGTCGTCGAGGCTCAGCGCGTCGGGGCGCACCGGCAGCCCCCGCGCGCGCAGGCGCTGCATCAACTGGGGCACCGCGGGTGCGTCCAAGCCGATCGACTGCAGATCCCCGCTGCGGGCGAAGATCTCGCGGACGGGGCCGTCGAGGAAGACCCGGCCGCGGTGGAGGACCACCAGCCGGCGGGCCATCAGCGCCGCCTCGTCCATGCTGTGCGTGATGAGGATGACGGTCAGACCCCGCTCCTCCTGCAGGTGGCGGATCTGGCCGAGGATCTCGTCCTTGCCTGATGGATCGAGCCCCGCTGCGGGTTCATCCAGGATCAGCACCCGCGGCGCCATGGCCAGCACACCGGCGATGGCGACCCGGCGCATCTCCCCGCCGGAAAGGGAAAACGGCGAGCGCTGACCGTACTGCCCAGGGTCGAGGCCCACGACGCGCAGGGCGTCGTCGACGCGCTCGGCAACTTCCGCATCGCCGAGCCCGAGGTTGCGCGGGCCGAAGGCCACGTCGGCAGTGACGGTCTCCTCGAACAGCTGGTACTCCGGAAACTGAAAGAGCAGTCCGACCTGCCGGCGGAGCGATTTCAGATCCGCGCCCTTCGCGGTCACGTCGACGCCGCCCACGCGCAGGGCGCCCGACGTGGGTTTGAGCAGTCCGTCGAAGTGCTGCACCAGCGTCGACTTGCCCGACCCGGTCGGTCCGATCAGCCCGACGACCTCACCCTCCTCGATGGACAGGGTGACGTCCTCGAGCGCGACGGTCTCCAGCGGCGTGCCCTGCAGGTACACGTGCCTGAGATGCTCGCACTCGATCAGGGCCATCTAGTGCTCGGGAGGAACGTGGGCGGCGACGGCGGCGAGCGCGTCGGCGAGCTGATCGGTCCCGAACGTCGCCGGCGGGATGGGCAGCCCGGCGCCCCGCAGCCGGTGCGCCAGCCGCGGGATCGGCGGCAGGGTCAGCCGCAGGCGCTCCAGGTCATCGACCCGGCTGAAGACATCCGCAGGGGTCCCGTCCAGCGCGATGCGGCCGGCATGCATCACCACCACCCGGCGGCAGCGCAGGGCCTCATCCATCGCATGGGTGATGAGCAACACCGTGATCCCGTCGTCGAGCAGCCGGTCGATGGTGTCCATGACTTCGCGGCGCCCCTGCGGGTCCAGCATCGTCGTGGCCTCGTCGAGAACCACGCACTGCGGGCGCATCGCCAGGATCCCGGCGATGGCCACCCGTTGCTTCTGGCCCCCGGAGAGGAGGTGGGGTTCCTGCCGGCGGAACTCCAGCAGATCGACCGCCTGGAGCGCGCCGTCGACGCGCGACCGGATGTCCTGCGGCGGCACTCCGAGGTTCTCCGGCCCGAAGGCGACGTCTTCCTCGACGACCGTGGCCACGATCTGGTTGTCGGGGTTCTGGAACACCATGCCCACCCGGCGGCGGATGTCCCACACCGCGTCGTGGTTTTTGGTATTCATGCCGTCGACGACGACGTCGCCCGCCGTGGGCAGCAGCAGGGCATTGAGATGCTTGGCGAGGGTGGACTTGCCCGAGCCGTTCCCGCCGACGACGGCCAGGAACTCGCCGGCCTCGACCCGCAGCGTCACGCCGTCGAGGGCGACGACAGCCTGCGGGGTTCCCGCGTTGTAGACGTACTTGAGGTTGTCGACCTGGATAAGTGGAGGCAGGGTTATGGCAGCAGTTCCACCAGCGCCATCTCAGCCGCATCGCCCCGGCGGACCCGGGTCCGCACGAGACGCGTATATCCACCGCGACCCTTCTGGTACCGCGGAACCACCTCGGTAAACAGCCGGCGCACAACCCTGTCGTCGCTGATCAGGCGCTTGACCTGCCGGCGGGCATGCACATCGTTGGCCAGCGCGCGGTCGATCACGCTGTCGGCGATCTTCTTCGTCTCCCGCGCCTTGACCAGCGTCGTTTCGATCTTGCCGTTGACGATCAGGGCGCTGACGAGGTCGCGGAAGAGCGCCTTGCGCTCGCTCGTCTCGCGCCCCAGTTTTCTCGTCGCGGATCCCAGCATCGCGCCTAACCCTCCCGCCGGCGGAGGGACAGCCCGAGGTTCGTGAGCTTCTCGCGGACTTCGTCCAGCGACTTGCGGCCGAAGTTCTTGACGCTGACGATCTCCTCTTCCGACCGCTGCATCAGGTCGCCGACGGTGTTGATGCCGGCGCGCTTCAGGCAGTTGTAGGGCCGGACGGACAGGTCGAGCTCTTCGATGGGCATCGCGTACAGCTTGCCCATCTGCTCGTCCGCGCCCGCGCCCGCGCCGAACTGGTCGGCGCCCTCGTCGCCCATGCGGGCGAACATCCGTAGCGAGTCTATCAGGATGGTGGCCGCCTCTTTCACCGCCTCTTCCGGTCGCACCGAACCGTCCGTCCAGACCTCGAGGACCAGCCGGTCGGCTTCCGCATTGCCGGCGCGGGTGTCCTCGACGGCGTAGTTGATCTTCTGGATCGGCAGGAAGATGGAGTCCACGGGGATCACGCCGATGACGTGCTCGCTCTTGCGATGCCTCTCGGCGGGCACATAGCCCTTGCCGCGCTCGACGACCAGCTCCATCGCCAGCCGGGCATCCTTGCGATCCAGAGTGGCGATGTGCAGGTCGGGATTGAGAATGTCCACCTCGGCGTCTTCCTGGATGTCGGCGGCGGTGACTTCCTTCTTCCCCTTCACGTCCAGCCGGAGCAGTTTCGGTTTGTCGGTGTGCAGGCGCAGTGTGAGCTCCTTGAGGTTCAGGATCACCTGCGTGACGTCTTCCACCACTCCGGGGATCGTGGAAAACTCGTGCAGCACCCCCTCGATCTTCACGGAGGTGACGGCCGCCCCGGGGATCGCCGACAGCAGGGTGCGCCGCAGCGTGTTGCCCAGGGTGACGCCGAACCCGCGCTCGAGGGGTTCGACGACGAACTTGCCGTACGTCTCGGACAGCTCGGCGTACTCGATCTTCGGCTTGAGGGCTTCGCCCTGAAAAATCGCAGCAATACTCAATTCATCAACCTCCCAATCTGCCCAATCTACCCAATCTCAGATCGTGGATCGGGTAGATGGGGTAGATTCAAGTTAGCGCGAGTAGTATTCAACGATGAGCTGCTCCTGGACCGGCACGTCAATCTCTTCACGCGCGGGCATGCTCAGCACTTTCCCTTCCAGCGCCGCCGCGGAGAACTCCAGCCAGCTCGGCAGGGTGCGCAGGCCGGTCTCCGCCAACTCTTTGATCCGCGGATGGTCGCGCCCGCGTCCCGTGGGGGTGATGACATCCCCCGGCTTGACCTGGTAGGAGGGAATGGTCACCTTCCGCCCGTTCACCGCGACGTGGCCGTGCAGCACAACCTGGCGCGCTTCCTTGCGCGACATCGCAAAGCCCAGCCGGTAGATCACGTTGTCGAGCCGGGTCTCCAACAGCTGCAGCAGCCGTACGCCGGTAACCCCGCGGGATTTCGCCGCGCGCTGGAAGTACGTCTTGAACTGCGTTTCCAGCACGCCGTAGATCCTTCGCAGCTTCTGCTTCTCACGCAGCCGGATGCCGAACTCACTGAGCTTGCGGCGGCTCGGCCCGTGCATCCCCGGCGGCACTGGGCGCTTGTGGACCGGGCACTTTTCGGTATAGCACTTCTCGCCCTTGAGATAGAGCTTCATCCCCTCGCGGCGGCACAGCCTACAGACTGAACCGGTATATCGACCCATTTATTTCAGACTCTCCTCCGTTTGGGCGGTCTGCACCCGTTATGCGGAATGGGAGTAACGTCCCGAATGAGGTTGACCTCGAGTCCGGCGGCCTGGAGGGAGCGGATCGCGGCCTCGCGTCCGGCCCCCGGCCCCTTCACGTAGACCTCGACCTGCTTCACGCCGTGCTCCATCGCCTTCCGCGCGGCGTTCTCGGCGGCCAGGCCGGCGGCGAAGGGCGTACCCTTGCGCGAGCCCTTGAACCCCGTGGTCCCGGCGCTCGACCACGCCAGCACGTTCCCCTTTTGATCGGTGATCGTCACCACCGTATTGTTGAAGGTGGACTGGATGTGGGCCACGCCCACCGGGACGCTTTTCCGTTCTTTCCTGCGGCCTCTTGGCTTTGCCATGTTCCCCCCGGCTCTACTTCTTCTCCAGCCGTCGCTTGCCGGATCCGACTGTTCGCTTCGGTCCCTTCCGCGTGCGAGAATTCGTCCGGGTGCGCTGTCCGCGCACCGGCAGGTTCTTCTTGTGCCGCAGCCCGCGGTAGGACCCGATCTCGACGAGGCGGCGGACGTCCATGGTCAGATCCCGCCGCAGATCGCCCTCGACCTTGTAGCTGCGATCGATGTACTCGCGCAGCCGGGTGACCTCTTCCTCGGTCAGGTTCCGCACCCGCGTGTCCGGACTGATGCTGGTCGCGGCCAGCGCCTCCCGGGCCCGGCCCAGGCCGACACCGAAGATGTAGGTCAGCGCCACTTCCACCCGCTTGTCCCGCGGCAGATCCACGCCTGCGATACGCGCCATCGTTCTCCCCCTAGCCCTGCTTCTGTTTGTGCTTCGGGTTCTCGCAGATGATGAACACGCGCCGTCCGCGCTTGATCACCTTGCACTTCTCGCACATGCGCCGGACTGATGCCCTTACTTTCATGGCGTTACCCTTTCCTTCTGGTTGGTAGTTGGTAGTCACGACCAACCACCAACGGGTCTTTATCGATAACGGTACACGATCCGTCCACGAGTCGGATCGTAGGGCGAGAGCTCCACTTTCACCCGGTCGCCCGGCAGGATGCGGATGAAGTGAATCCGCATCTTGCCCGAGATGTGCGCCAGCACCTTATGTCCGCTCTGGAGCTCGACGCGGAACATCGCGTTGGGCAGTACCTCGACGATCGAGCCCTCGACCTCGATTGCGTCCTTCTTAGCCATCAGCACGAACCTTCATTATACGCGACTTCGCCGACACGGTCCACCTACACGATTCCGTCCGGAATCTGGGTCAGGACCAGGGATCCGTCGGATGTGACCGCCACGGTATGCTCAAAGTGCGCCGACGGCTTCCGGTCCTGCGTGCGGATCGTCCATTCGTCCTCGTCCATCGTCACCGCGGCCGTCCCGACGTTGACCATCGGCTCGATCGCCAGCGTCATCCCTTCACGCAGCACGATCCCGGTGCCGCCTTCGCCGAAGTTGGGAACCTGCGGCTCTTCGTGCAGCAGCCTGCCGATCCCGTGTCCGGCGAAGTCCCGGACGACCGAAAATCCCGCCGCTTCGACGTGCCGCTGGATCGCGGCCCCCACGTCACCCAGCCGGCGGCCCGGGCGGACGATCTCGATCCCTTTGTACAACGACTCGTGCGTCACCGTCAGCAGCCGCTGCAACGTCTTGCTGATGCGCCCTACCGGCACGGTGACCGCCGTATCGCCATGGAACCCATCGAGGATCACGCCCAGATCGATCGACGCGATCTCGCCTTCTCTCAGCGGCCGGGGGCCCGGAATGCCGTGGACGACCTCGTCGTCGACCGATAGGCAGATGCTGGCCGGAAATCCCCGGTACCCGAGAAACGACGGGATCGCCCCGTGATCCCGGATGTACGTCTCCGCGATCCGGTCCAGGGCCCGGCCGCTGACTCCGGGACGGACGCCTCGCGCAACCTCGCGCAGGGCCTCCGCCGCCAGAGCACCGGCCCGGCGCATCAGCTCGACTTCGGTTGTCGTCTTCACGACGATCATCGGCGTCATGCCGCTGCTCACCCGGTCCGGGTCGTCAGGATCTGCATCAACTGCTGATAGACCTCCTCGGGCTCCGCCTCGGCGTCGATGGTCTGCAGGATGCCTTTCGTCCGGTAGTAGTCGACCAGGGGCTCGGTCTCCCGCTGGTAGACCTCGAGCCGGTGGCGGACCGTTTCCTCACTGTCGTCGTCCCGCTGGTAGAGCTCGCTGCCGTCGACGTCGCAGCGCCCTGCGACCACCGGCGGATGGTACTCCACGTGATAGATGTGTCCGGCCGCGCGGCAGAGGCGGCGGCCGGTCAGCCGGCGGATGATCGTCTCCCGCCGCGCCACGAAGTACACCACCGCGTCCAGCGCGCGCCCGCCGGCCCGCAGCAATTCATCCAGGGCCTGCGCCTGGGCGAGCGTGCGCGGGAACCCGTCGAGCACAAAGCCCCGCGCCGTATCCGGCTCGGCCAGACGCGCCTCGATGATGGCGATCATCACATCATCGGGCACCAGCTCGCCGCGGTCGACGTAGGCGCGGGCCGTCTTCCCCAGCGGGGACTGCGGGTCGGCCATCGCCGCCCGCAGGATGTCGCCGGTGGAAATCTGCGGGATGCCCTCCCGCTCCTGGATCAACTTCGCCTGCGTCCCTTTGCCCGCGCCGTTGGCGCCCAGGAAGATCAAGTTCACGCCGCGCTACCTCATGAACCCTTCGTAGTGGCGCATCAGCACGTACGCTTCGATCTGCTTCATCGTCTCCAGGGCCACGCCGACGACGATCAGCAGCGAGGTGCCGGCCAGGTAGAAGGTCAGCACGCCGGTCCCGCGGGCCAGGTAGATCGGGAGCACCGCGATCAGCGCCAGGACCAGCGCGCCCACCAGCGTGAGCCGCTCGACGACCCGCGACAGGTAGTCGGTGGTCGGCCGCCCGGGCCGGATCCCGGGCACGAATCCGCCGTACTTCTTGATGTTGTCGGACACCTCGTTCGGATCGAAACTCACCGCAGTGTAGAAATACGTGAACACGATAATCAGGATAAAGTACAGCGCGTCGCCGAGCGGCTGGCCGGGCAGGATCATCTGACCGATACGCTGGATCGTCGGGTTGTTGATGAACTGCGCGATCGTCCCCGGGAACTGCAGGACGGACACCGCAAAGATGATCGGGATCACACCGGCTTGGATGAGTCGCAGCGGCAGGTGGGTGGACTGCCCGCCGTAGACCCGGCGGCCCACCACGCGCTTGGCGTACTGCACCGGGATCTTGCGCACGGCCTGGGTCACGGCGACGACCGCGATGATGCTGAGCAAGACGACCAGGATGTCGCCGCCAAACTGTAACAGCGAGACCTCACCCACACGCACGAGCGAAAATGTCTGCGCGGTCTGGCTGGGCAGACGGGCCACGATGCCGCCGAAGATGATCAGCGAGACCCCGTTACCCACGCCGTATTCGGTCATGATCTCGCCCATCCAGGTCAGCAGCATCGTGCCGGCGGTGAGCGTGAGCACGATCATGCCCATCGTCAGCGGCCTCGCGTCGCCCAGCGCGCCCAGGTTGCGGATCAGCACGGTCTGCGCCACGGCCTGCAGCACCGCGAGCACGACCGTCAGGTAGCGGGTGTACATGCCGATCTGCTTGCGCCCCGCCTCGCCTTCTTCCTGAGCCAGCTCCTTCAGCCGCGGAAAGACGACCTGCAGCAGGCTCATGATGATGGACGCGGTGATGTAGGGAAACACGCCCAGGGCGAAGATGGCGAACCGGCTGAACGCGCCGCCCACGAACAGGTCGAGGAAGTTGAAGACGCTGCCCTGCGAGCGGAACAACCGCTCCAGCGCCGCGGGATCGACGCCCGGGACCGGCAGGTGCGTGCCCAGGCGAAACAGGACGAGCAT
>JBIOXT010000207.1:0-12305 GCA_044869795.1 bacterium
GGCACGGCGTCCGGCTCGTCGGCCGCCAACGTGATGGTGGACGGCGTGATCAACATCCCCTTGATGAAATCGGTGGGATTCCGCGCCCCGGTGGCCGGGGCGATTGAAGCCACCACCAGCACGGGCGGCCAGATCGTCCCGCCGGTGATGGGCGCGGCCGCATTCTTGATGGCCGACATTCTGGGGATTCCCTATGGCAAGGTCGCCGTCGCCGCGATCGGCCCCGCGCTGCTGTACTACGTGTCCGCGTTCTGGATGATCGACCTCTACTCGGCCCGCGCCGGCCTGCGCGGGCTGCCCGGCGAGCAGCTGCCGCGGCTGGGCGCCATCCTGCTGCGCCACGGCTACCTGCTTGCGCCGATCGTGGTGCTGCTCTACCTGATCATGGTGAGGGACCTGTCGCCGTTCCGCGCAGCGCTGTGGGCGCTGGTGACGACCGTCGGCGTGTCCCTGCTGCGCGCCGAGACGCGGCTGGGACTGCTGAAGATCCTCGACGCGATGTACGAAGGGTCGACGCGCTCGATCGAGATCGCGACCACCACCGCCGCCGCGGGGATGATCGTCGGCATCCTCAGTCTGACCGGGCTGGGCGGGAAGATCGCGCTCGCCCTGACGGCGCTCACGCAGGGCAACCTCATCGCGCTGCTCTTTGCGTCGATGATCGTCGCGCTGGTGCTGGGCACGGGGCTCCCCACGACCGCCGACTACGCCATCATCGCCAGCACGCTCGCGCCGGCCATCATCCAGCTGGGGGTGGCCCCGCTCAGCGCCCACATGTTCCTGTTCTACTTCGCCTGTCTGTCGGCCATCACGCCCCCGGTCGCATTGGCCGTGTATGCCGCCGCGAGCATCGCGCGGGCGCCGATGTGGGAGACCGGATTTCAAGCCGTGAAATTCGCCGCGGCGGGCTTCCTGGTCCCGTTCATGTTTGTGTTCGGGCCGCAGCTGCTGCTGCAGGGATCGGCGCCCGAAATCGGACTCAGCCTGCTCACCGGGACGCTGGGGACGCTGTGCTTGGCTGCCGCGGTCGTCGGCTACCTGCTCAAACCGGCCACGTGGCCCGAGCGGGCCGTGCTGTTCGCGGCGAGCCTCCTGCTGATCGATCCGGGGCTGCTCACCGATGTCGCAGGCTTCGTGCTCCTGGCCGTGGCAGTCCTGATGCAGCGGCTGCGCCGGCCCGCCCCCGCCGTCGAACCGGCCTAAGACCCGTTCCTGGTGCCTCGAACCTCGTGCCTCATGTCAGCCTTGCGAGGGACGAGGCACGAGGCGCGTGCCTACAGGTAGCGCTCAGCGAACGCCTCCAGCGCCTGCTCGAAACAGGCCATCGGCGGCCGGACCAGGCCGGCCCCGATCTGCCCGATGCCGCTCTGGCGGTGCGCAATCCCCGTGTTCACCCGCGGAGTGATCCCGGTCTTGACCACTTTGCGAATGTCGATCCCGGTAGGCGTGCCCCGGAAGTCCAGCTGCGGGATGCCAAACGCCGGATTCTCGGCCACCGTGATCTCATACATCTCCAGGGTGGACTCCATGGCCATCTGCGGCGTCCCCCCGACGAACCGCACGATGGCCGGGGCGGCCGCCATCGCAAACGCCCCGATCCCCGCGGTTTCGGTGATCGTGCTGTCGCCGATGTCCGGATTGGCGTCGTCCTGCGAGTAGCCCGGGAAGAACAACCCGACCGGGACCTCCGCGGGCGCGGTGAACCAGGTGTCGGCCAGCCCGCTGATCCGGATGCCGAAATCGGTGCCGTTGCGCGCCATGCACGTCACGATCGTGCTGCCCGCGATGCCGTGGGCCGCGTCCATCGTCGCCTTGCACGCCGCCATCACCGGATTGAGCACGGCGAGGTCGTTATCGGCGAGGTATGCCAGGGACTCCGCGAGGGCATCGCCCGTGCCGGCGCGGGCCAGATGCGGCGCGAGCAGGCGCGCGAACATCGCCGAGCCGGCGCGGTTGCGGTTGTGCCCTTCATCGCCCATCTGGATCTGCTGCGCGATCATCGTCTTCATGTCGACGCCGCCCAGGCGCTGCAGCGCCGATCCGGCGAGTGGGGCAAACACATCGCGCAGCCAGCGCAGCCGGGCAAGGACCTCCTCGCTGTAGGCGCCGTACCGCAGCACTTTGCCATACCCTTCGTTGAGATTGGAAAACGCCCGGTTGCCGAACGGCCGGTTTTCGACGATGTAGACGGGCATCGACGCCGTCGTGACCCCGGCCATCGGCCCGACGGTCTGGAAGTGATGGCAGGGCGCGAACTCGACGTCTCCGGCGTTGATGATCGCCGCGGCGGAGGACTCATCATGGGCCAAGCCTTCGAAGATCAACCCCCCGATCACCGCACCCCGCAGCGGCCCTGACATCCGCGGCCACGCGATCGGCGGCCCCGCGTGCAGGATGAGGTTCCGGCGCATCCCCGGGATGACGTCGGCGGCGGGAGCGACCCCGACCAGCATCGGCGCGCCGTCGAGCACGCGCTGTACGGCCGTGGTGTTGGCGGCGTCGATCGTCCCTTCAGGCATTGAGTTTGTTGAGCAGGTCGATGTACTTCTGCTTGCCGCCGGCCGGGGGCTGCCAATCGAGCGAGATGACGTCGACCCCCTGCGCGGCGAGGCTCTCTTCGAACAGGCCCAGCCCGATATTGATCACCCGCGGGGCGGCGGCCAGCAGCGAGCCGGTGATCTGCGAGACGTCGGGCAGCGCGACGTCCGCGGCGGGGGCAAGGTGCACCGGCTCGCGTGCCGCCCCGTGACTGCCCGTCGCTTCCGCGATCAGGCCGGCCAGCCGCACCGATTCACTGTGCGTCGGAGACACGATCGCCCCCGCGTCGGTCAAGGCCTCGACCTGGGCTTGGTAGTCCTGGGGATCTTCATCCGTCCCGCAGACGGTGATGACAACCGGCAGCCACCGGCCCCGCTGAGCGGCCGACCTCCTGGCGGATGCGATCGCCGGCGCGAGATCGCGGGAGGGATCCGGATTGGCGCCGTATCCCAGCACCACATCGAGGAGGATTACGGCCGTTTCGGGGTCGTCGGCCTCGCGCTGCAACCGCTGGATCCGCAGGCCGGAGTCGATCATCGGATGGAGCCGTCCCGCCGTGAATTCGTCGGCTCCCATATCGATGACCGTGTGCGCCTGGCTGCGCATCGGCGACGGCAGCGCGGACGGCGGGGCCAGCGGGGTGTTGGAGAAGACGGGGCCCACGTACGGCTCGAGCAGCACCAGCGCCTCGTAACACAGCGTCCCTCCGCTGTACAGCCCCCGCACGTACCGCTGGGACGGAGCCAGCCTGGCGGCTTCCTGCGCGGGCAGCGCCCGCGACTCGCCCCAGGCAGGATCCGATCCCGTCACCAGCCGCACGGCGGCCTTGGCCGCCTCATCGAGGGTCGATGCGGGATGCACTCCCCGGACGGCCGAGACACGGGCCCCGACGAAGTTGACGACGGTCGGCTTGCCGGTGCGCTGGGCCGCCGCGAGCAGGATCGCGCCGACGTCCGGCGCGGGAGGCTTGGCAAGGAGCACGATGACTTCCGTGCCGGGATCAGCACCGAGGGCGGCGAGGGCCTGCAGCGCGCTCACGCCGGCAACGGCGGCTCCGGTATCGCGGCCGCCGGTGCCGAGCGCGTGGGAGATCCCCGCGCCCCCCTGGTGGATCAGCGAGGTCACGACCTGCATCCCCGTCCCCGCCGCGCCCACCACGCCGATCGACCCGCGGCGGACGTGGTTCGCAAACCCCAGCCCCGCGCCGCGGACGATCGCCGTACCGCAGTCGGGTCCCATGACCAGCAGGCCGCGGCCGGAGGCCGTCGCCTTCAGCGCCCGTTCATCTTCCAGCGCGACGTTGTCGCTGAACACCATCACGTGCAGCCCGGCATCGAGCGCCTCGCGCGCTACGCCGGCGGCAAAGCGCCCGGGCACCGAGACCAGCGCGAGGTTCGCGCCGGCCAGCTGCCTCCGCGCCGCGGCAATGCTGCGGGGCCGGAACGTGGTGCCTGCGGCGGCCTGCGGCCGCCGGGCGAGCAACTCCTCCGCGTACGACAGCGCCCGGGCCGCGCCCTCCTCCGTCTCCGCCCCCACGCTGAGGATCAGATCATCCGGACGCGCACTTTCGACGTCGTCAGACATCAGACCCGCGTCGCGCAGCAGGTCTTTGTTGGCAGCCGTGCCCATGACCACGCCCGCCTCGACGATCCCTGGGAGGGCGCGCACGTCACGCTGCACCAGCATTAGCGTGACGGAGTCAAAGTACGCGCTTGGCTTGATGATGCTGCGGACCATCATCGAGGAGTCCTCTGCTCCGACAGTTCCCGCTTCGCTCGGCAGGTTCCCTTCTTGAGCGCGATAAGAGCGACAGAGGCGATACGAGCGATATGTAGAACCCCGGTCAGTAGTCGCTCTTATCGCCGTTATCGCGTCGATCGCCGTTATCGCGGGGTGTGGGGTGAAGAAGGCTGAACAGGTCAAGAAGGACCAGCGCCGGCAGGCCAGGCTGGCCCGCCGCGCCGAGGAAGACGCGCGGCGGCGGCGGGGGCAGCGGCGGCGGCAGCTCTACCTCATCGGCGGAGCCATCGGCCTGGTCGTCGTGATCGCCGCGTGGGTCTGGGTCGCCACGCGCCCGAAGCTCGGCGTGGCCTACCCGACGCTGCCCAACACGCCCCACATCCCCACGGTCAACAGCCCGCACATCCCGTACAATTCCAATCCCCCTACATCAGGCGAGCACGTCGCGTTCACGGCGCCGTGGGGGTTTCACACCGAGGTGATCGACGACGAAGTACTCGTGCACAACCTCGAGCACGGAGGAATCTGGATCTCCTACAAGGACCCCAAGGACACCGCAACGATCGACCAGCTGCGGGCCCTGCTGCCCCAGCTGCCGCACAAGACGATCGTCACGCTGCGGCCGAAGAACGACAGCCGCATCGCCGTCGCGGCCTGGGGCCGGCTGCTGAAACTCGACCACGTCGACGCCGCGCTGATCATCCAGTTCGCCAACGAGTTCAAGGGCAAATCGCCCGAACCGTTCGGCCCGTAGCAGCAGCGCGCGCCGCGCGCGATCAGCCGATCCGGGAGAGGGCGTCGGCCAGTGTGTCGTGGATCGGCGCCGCCTGCTCCAGGTGGGTAATCAGCAGCAGTCTGCGGATCGGGGCGCCGGCGGGCACCACGATGAGGAATTGCTGCTGGCTGCGGGCCAGCCGTTCGGCAAGATCGAACAGCAGGTGCACGCCGCGGCTGTCCATGTAGGTGGTCTCCGACAAGTCGATCACCAGCGCCCGTGAGGCATTGGTGATCGCCGCCGCGATCGCCGCCCGCACGTCGGCGATGTTGGAGAGATCGATCTCGCCGGACACCCGGGCCACAGGAATGCCGTCGTGGTGGGCGACATCGACGGATACGGGCGTCCCCATCATCCACCCCGGACGGCCTGTCGCAGCCGCCGCCGCATCAGGAGCCGGGTCCCGTCGTCGTGGGTGAGCTCGACATCATCCAT
This sequence comes from bacterium, assembly GCA_044869795.1. Lineage (GTDB taxonomy): Bacteria > Sysuimicrobiota > Sysuimicrobiia > Sysuimicrobiales > Kaftiobacteriaceae > DASXUC01. Next base: position 5,489 of record JBIOXT010000207.1, read on the forward strand.
CAAGGCCCGAATCAGCGCCAGCCCGCGCCCGCGGTCATCCCCGCGCTGGTCGCGCCAGCGCCCCCAGTCGCGGAGGTGGATCGCAATCTCGCCGTCGCGCCGCTCGGCTGAGAGCTCGAACATCCCGCCGGTCAACCCGTAGGCGTGCTCAATCACGTTGGAAGCCGCCTCGCTGCAGGCCACGATGATCTCGTGCGCATCGGCGTCCCCGGCGCCCATGCCCGTCAGCCAGCGGCGGACGGCCTGGCGGAGCATGGACAGCGATGACGGCACGGCGGGCAGCCGCAGGCTGAGCTCCCGCACGTCCATCTCCGCGACGCGGACGGCAAGGACGGCGACGTCGTCGTGCAGCGCCGCCGCCGGCACCGTGGCGAGGATGCGGTTGAGCATTGCGTCGAGATCATCCTCCCGCTGCGCACGCAGCGCGGCATCCAGGCGCGCGAGCCCCATGTCGATGGGCTCACTGCGCACCTCCACGAGCCCGTCGGTATAGAGGAGGATCGTCGAACCCGGGTCGAGGACGGTGACGTCCTCGTGCCGGAGCGTCGCCAGGGAGTTCCCCAGCGGCAAGGTCCCCCCCTCGAGGAACCGCGCGCGGCCGTCCGGCCCGGCGATCAGCGGCGGCAGGTGGCCGGCGTTGCTGAACGCCACGGTCCACGTGGCCGGGTCGAGCACGAGGTAGACCAGCGTGGCCATGTTGCCGGGCTCGATGAGGTCGTTGAGCCGCGCCACGACCTCCGCGGGCGGGTAGCCGTCGAGGGCATACGCGCGCAGCGAGTTGCGAAGCTGCCCCATCAGCGACGCCACGTTCACGCCGCGTCCGGCCACGTCGCCCATGACGAGGCCGATCTTCCCGCCGGGCAGCACGAACATGTCGTACCAGTCGCCGCCCACTGCCTCCGCCGTCCCCGGGAGGTATCGGGCCGCGGCGGTGATGCCGGGAATCGCCGGCAGCCGCTGGGGGAGCAGGCTGCGCTGCAGCGTCTCGGCGATGTCGCGCTCGCGGGCGTACATGCGCGCGTTGTCGATCGCCGTCGCGGTGCGCCTGGCCAGTGATTCGGCGAGTTCCAGTTCTTTGGACCCGAATCGCCGGTCCGACTCGGCGGTGGCGAAGCTGATCGCGCCGATCGTCCGCCCGCCGGTCACCAGCGGGACGACCATCGCCGAGCGCAACCTCAGGGCACGGAGCAACCGGAGGTGTTCGGGGTCGCGCGCGCCCTGCGCGATCATCTCGTCGGTGATCTCCGGATACACCTCGGACTCGCCGGAGCGGATGACGTGGTGGACCCCGCGAGGCGCGGTCGGATCGGGCGGATAGCGCCTGGCCAGTTCTTCGGCGACGGCGACCTTCTGGGGATCGATGTGGGCCGTGCTCAGGCGCCGGATCCGGCCGTCATCGTCGACGACGTCCACGGCGCACCAGTCGGCAAAGTAGCCGAGGGCAAGGCGCGCAACAACTTTCAGGGTCGTCTCGTAATCCAGACTGCTGGAGAGCTGCCGGCTGGCCTCGTTGATGAATTGCAGCGCCCGCTCGCGTTCGTTCACCGCCTCCGCCATGTCGGCGATGCCCGCGGCCAGGTGGGAGACTTCGGCCGGGCCGCCGGGCGGCGCGATCTTCGGTTTCTCGCCACGCGCAATGGCCGCGGCGGTCTTGGCCAGACTGTCCAGCGGGCGAATCAGCCACTGCGCAATCAAGACGAAGAGGGTCAACGCGACCAGCATCACCGCGGAGATGCCGATGACCTGCTGCAGGACCGGTTCGCGCAGGCCGGCCTGCATCGGCTCCAGCGGGCGCGTGATGACGATGACCCAGTGCGGGCGGGTGACCGGTACCAGCGCTCCGAACTGCTCCCCGCTCGCAAACGGGGTGGCATCGCCGCGGAGGCTGACGGGGCGGCCGCGCAGGGCTTCCTGCACGGCGGCAACCTTGGCGAGGGCGGGCACGGCCGCACCTTCGGCAAAGTGCGTGGTGTAGAGCAGACTCCCCTCATCGTCCAGCAGGCTGATGTTCGCGTCGGATGGCAGCGTGCTGCGCAGCCGGGCCATCAAACTCGGTGGATAGAACGCTGCGATGAGGAATGCCCGCGCCCGGCCGGCCGCATCGAGCACCTGCCGGCCGAACGCCACCGTGGTGCGGCCGCTGGTCAGGCCTTTGATCCCGCGGCTCCAGGTTGCCACCGCCCCGGCCCGCAGTTGCTGGATGTACGGCCGGCTGGAGAGGTCTGTACCGAGGCCTTCATCCGACGCCGACGCAATGACCTTCCCCTGCAGGTCGGTGAGAAAGAGGGCGCGCAGGGTGATGTTGCTCTCGCGCACCGCCTTGAGGTACGGACGTGTCCGCTGATGCGAGAGGCCGGGCTCGTTTCCCAACGCCAGCGCCGCGGCCAGGGTCATTCCCTCGATGTCCTGGACGAATCCGTCGACCTGCGCCGCGAGCGTGCGGGAGATGGCCACCGCATTCTCAACCTCGGCGTTCTCACGCTCCGTGGTGAGATCGCGGTAGGTGAGGTACGTGAACCCCATCAACATCAAGAAGAGGCCGGCGACCGTCAGCGTGAGGCTGGTGGTCAACGCCCAGCGATTGGGGGCGATCACCCTCATCGCGCGCGCCTCGCCGTCCACGGCAGCGGATCGACGTGCACGCCGTAGATGCGCAGGCCCCAGTGCAAATGGGGACCCGTCGACAACCCGGTGTTCCCCACGCGGCCGATCGGCTGTCCCCGCACGACCCGCTGCCCGCGGCGGACCAGCAGCGCCGACTGGTGCAGGTAGGATGTGACGAACCCAAGCCCGTGATCGATCAGCACCGCATTCCCCGACAACGGTAACCTCTCCGCGAGACGGACGATCCCATTATTGGCGGCATAGACAAGTGTACCCATTGGCGCGGCCAGATCCACGCCGCGGTGGAACCCGCGGATCTGTCCCTGGTAGACGCTCACGACGCCGTAGGGGGAGACCACCGTGCCTCGGACCGGCAGGAGAAAGGGCGTCCGCCATAACGGATCTGGCCGCAGCGCCCGCAGCGCCGCGGCCACTTTGCGGCCCTCTTCTTCGGCCAGTCGGGGATCGAGCAGTCCCTGCCGACCCGGCGCGAGCGTAATGCGCCGCGTCGGAAAGGCGACCCGGACCACGGTGATCGACACGCCGGCAACGCGCGTCATGCCCGAGGCGCCTTGCGCTTCGACAGCGATGCTCCGGATGCCCGGCCGGGTCAGGGGATCGGTCCCGACAAATCCCCTCCAGATGGAGCCTGACCGGTACAGCGGCCATATCTGCCCCGCGAATCGGACCTGAGCGCGCGCGGCCGCGATGCCCGCCGCGATGATTTCCGCCGCACCCCCTTGCTTGATGACTTCCGGCGAGAGCGTGACATCGGGCTGGGCGGCGGCAAGGGGGAGGACCATCACCGCGGCGCCGAGCAGGGCAGCGAGGAGGCGCCGGATCACCGTACGGTAACCCCGTGCCGTCGCAGGATCCGCCGCACGTCGTCCAACGGCAGCGCAGGCATCCGGTGCCCATCCCTGCCCTGCATCGGGTCGGCCGTGAACAAAGCATTGAGGATGGCCTCCTCCGATGCCTCCACGGCAGCCCGGAAGAGCTGGTTCATCACGGCACGGTCCATCCGCTCCTGTGCGGGATGCGTGCTGAACGCGACGGCGAGGTCGCCGCTGGTCCACCCGCTGATGCCGCCCGTGCGTGCCATGCCCAGGAAACACCGCCAGGCGACACGCCGCAGGTCGAGTGCCGTCAGCGGCGCATCGGTGGCAACGACGAATACACAGGACCCGCGGCCCTCATCAGGCCCGGCCTTGCTGGTCGCCGGCGCGGCGGCCAACTCGCGGCCGACCGGCGCCCCGCAGACGACGAGATCCCCAGGCGTGCCAAAGTTCGGGACGGCCAAGACGCCCACCCCGACGCCCGCGTCGAGAACACGGGACGCGGTGCCGATGCCGGATTTGAACCCCTGACAGCGCATGCCTACGCCGGCGCCCACGCAGCCTTCTTCGACCGGACCTGCCGACGCCGCCCGCAGCGCGGCGAACACCTCGCCCTCGCCGACGGCACGGGCCCGGGCGTCGTTGAGGTATCCGTCAAAGCACTCGAGCACGACCGGGTTGACGGTCTCGCTGACGCCGACCTCGGGGTTGGCATCCATCATGTAGGACAGCAGGGCATCGGCGGCGCGGGGGACGTTCAGCGTGCTGGTGATGAGGACCGGCGTCTCCAGCGTGCCGAGCTCCTCGATCTGCATCAGTCCGATCGACTTGCCGTACCCGTTCAGCACCGCCGCCGCGGCGGTGACCTTGTGCACGAACATGTTCTCCGGCGCCGGCAGGACGGCCGTCACACCGGTCCGCTGCGTGCCGCCGGTGACCGACGTATGCCCGACACGGACCCCCGCCACGTCGGTGATGGCATCGTGGGGACCGGCCGGAAGAATCCCGATGTTCGGGACGACGTCGCGCAGACGGGGCATGGAGCTCACTCGTTGGATTGGCCGCAGCAGCGGGGCCTTTCCTGCCGGTACGTGCCGCCGGAGGGTGGATGCGCGGCTGGCACGAAGGATGCTTCTACCAGTATCGCCATGGTATCGGTATGCCTCCGCGACCTTCGCTGATACCGCGCCGCTTCAGCCCCCAGATGCTCGTGCTCCTGCTGATCATCGCGGTGTTTGCGATCGGCGCGGTCCTCTACGGCTCGCTGCTGCAACGGCGGCCGGCCGCGAGTCCACCGCCGGACGCCTCGCTGAGTGCAGATCCCGCGTTCGCCCGCACGCTGATCCTCCTCGCCGCGGTCGTCGCCGTCGCGATCGCGGGGTGGCTGATCTGGAGGCATCTGCGGATGGCCGCGGCGATCCACGCGCTGACCGTGGCGGTGGATCGGCTCCGACGGGGAGATCCCACCGCGCGTTCGGGGCTGGCCGCCGAATCGGACGACCTCGGTCTGCTCGGGCGGTCCTTCGATGACCTGGCGGCGACCCTGCAGCGCCAGCGCCTCGAGCACGCAGCGCAGGAAAGCGCGCAGCGGCTCTCCGCCCCGCTGACGTCAGCGATTCTGGAAACCGACCCCGACGCGGTGGTCCTGATGGACCACCTCGGCCGCATCGTCGAGTTCAATCGGGCCGCGCAGCAGTTGTTTGGCTACGCCCGGGCCGACGTGATCGGACGGCCGATGGTAGACCTGATCATCCCGCCGCTGCTGCGGCATCGCCACCAGCAAGGCTTCGAGCGCTACAAGACCACGGGCGAAACGACCCTGCTGGGCCGGACCGTCCAGTTCCCGGCGATGCGCGCCGATGGCACCGAATTTCCCGTGGAGTTGCGCGTCAGCCGCATCGCCACCGACAGCGCGCCCCTGTTCGTGGGCTTCATCCGCGACATCACCGAGCAGACGCGGGCGGAAGCCGCCCTGCGGGAGAGTGAAGAGCGCCTGCGGCTGATGATCAGCGGCGTCCAGGATTACTCGATCTTCATGGTCGACCCCGACGGTCGCGTGATGAGCTGGAACCCCGGGGCCGAACGCATCAATGGCTACACTGCGGAGGAGATCATCGGCCAGAACCTCTCGCGCTTCTACACGCCGGAAGATGTCGCCTGGCTGAAGCCGGAGCGGGCGCTGGAAGCGGCGGCGGCCACAGGAAAGTTCGAGGACGAAGGATGGCGCCTGCGCAAGGACGGATCGCGGTACTGGGCCAGCGTCGTCCTCACCGCGCTGCGGGATCCGACCGGCCGGCTGCGGGGGTTCGTGAAGGTGGTGCGGGACATCACCGCGCGGCGGGATGCCGACGTGGCCCTGCGCGCCCGCGAATTGGAGCTCCAGCGCACCAACGCCCTGATCACCGCACTGGCGCGCGTCGCGGCCCACCTCGGGACCCGCGCCGATCCGGACGCGGTCTTCGAAACCCTCGGCACCGAGTTGCGCAAATTGGATATGACCTGTGTGGTCGCGACGCTGCGCGGGGGCACCGACCAGCTGTTCGTACGCTACATGTCCGTGACCCCGATGGCGGTGCAGGTCGCCGAAAAACTGTCCGGCGTCCGCATGCAGGACTTCCCGATCCCGCGGGAGCGGTTCGCGCTCTTCAACGCGGTCATCGACCGCGGCGAGGCGGGGTGGGTCCCCGACGGGGCGGCGGTCGCGGCGCAGGTAATCCCCTGGCTGCCGGCACCGATCGTGGCCCAGGTAATGCGTGCCGTCGACCTCCCGCCGGGCACGCCGGCGATCTATGCACCGCTGGAAGTCGGCGGCGTGGCCATTGGATTCATCTCGGTGTGGGGACCGACGCTGCAGCAGCGGGACGTACCCGCCCTCACCGTCTTCGCCGGCCAGGTGGCCGCCGCGCTGGAGCAGGCTAGGTTGATCGAGGAACTGCGCCGCGGCACCGAACGCGCCCAGCGGACCTCGCGGCAGCTGGTGGTCCGCCAGGATGTCGGGCGGCGCCGCCTGGCGGAGGAGCTCCAAGAGGAAATCGGCGCGAAGCTGGCCGCGCTGAGACGCAGCCTGGAGCAGATCAAGACCGCTGTGCCGCCCGCGGCGCGGGCGGGGTTTAGCGATCTCGGCGCGGTGGTCGAAGATCTGGCCCGGCGCGTACGTGAGCTCTCGCTGACGGTGTGGCCGCGGCTGTTTGAGGAGCAGGGACTGATCCCCACCCTGCAGTGGCTGGTTGACACGTACGGGAAGCAGGCGCAGCTGAAGATCCAATTTGCGCATGATGGGGGGGACAAGCGGTACGATCCGCCCGTCGAGGCGGCCGCGTTTCATGTCGTGCAGGAGGCGCTGGAGAACATCGCCCGGCACTCGGGGGTGCGGAGCG
>JBIOXT010000208.1:0-2614 GCA_044869795.1 bacterium
ACAGCATCTCTTCGTTGGCCGACTGCAGCTCCGCGTTGGAGGACTCGAACTGCGCTGTGGTACTCCGCAGCTGATCCGTCAGGATGTTGAGCTCGTACTCCATCTGGTGCACATCGGTGTCCGTGCCCGACTCGGCCGAGCCCGCTGGACCCGGGATGCTCGGGTAGTCCTCGAACACGACGAGGAAGAGGCCCCGGGCCTCTTTGGGAGCCGTCAGCGGTTCCACGCTGATCCGCACCACCCGGGTCTCACCGCCGCGGTCCACCACGCCGCCCGTCGTCGTGATCCGCCTCTTCTGCTGTATGCTCTCCCGGAGCAGCGCGCTGAGCTTCGAACCGATGCCCTGGCGAGCCCACCGGAGGAGGTCCGGCGTGAGTACGCCTGTGGGCTGGGTCAGGTACCGGTCGGTGGGCCCGAACAGGTAGAGGATCTGCTGGTTGGCATTGATCAGCACCGATGCAGGGACGAAGCGCTCCAGCATGAGCGCCTGAGCGACGCCGAGCAGCCTGTCTTTTGTCGGCAGTGCGGTGGGCATGGTAGCCGCCAGCCGCGACACACGGTCGACCTTCGGGCCTATCGGCAGCTCTACCCGATCGAGATGGGTTGGACCGATGCGCTGGTAGATTCGCCACCGCTTCGAGACCGCTTCGAAGAGATCGCCTTGCGGGCCCACCGACTCGGCATTGCCGAGAAAGAGATAGCCGCCCTCGCGGAGCGCGAAGTGGAAGAGTGAGATCACCTTCTGCTGGATCTCGGGCGCGAGGTAGATGAGGAGATTGCGGCAGGTGATCAGGTCGATTTTGCTGAACGGCGGGTCGCCGATCAGGTTCTGTAGCGCGAACACGACCGTCTCGCGCAGCTGCTTGTTGACCTGGTAGTTGCCGTCTCCCTTGACGAAGAAGCGGCGCAGCCGCTTCGGCTGGACATCAGCCGCGACGCTCTCGGGATAAACACCTCCGCGGGCGAAATCCAGCGCGGTCTGGTCCAGATCTGACGCGAACACCTGGACGGTGGGACGCGGGTCAGAGTCGTGGACCTGTTCCAGCAGGAGCATGGCGAGGGAGTAGGCCGCCTCGCCGGTGGCGCAACCCGGCACCCAGGCCCGCACCGCGACTTCGTCCTTCCGCGCGCGGAGCAGGCGGGGGATCACGTGGGTCGCGAGATGGTCCCAGGCCTGCGGCTCGCGGAAGAAGCTGGTTACGTTGATCAGCAGATCGTTGAACAGCTCCTTCACCTCGGCCGGATGACTCTGAAGGAACCGGAGGTATTGCTCGGCGTCGTCCACGTGGTGCAGGCTCATCCGGCGCTCGATCCGGCGCGTGATAGTGCCCGTTTTGTAGCAGCTGAAGTCGTGTCTGGTGCGGGCCCGGACCAGCCCGAGAATGGATTGCAGATGACCGGCGGTTTCCTCCACCGATGATCGAGCGCCGGCGCCCCGCCGCACATACGGATGCCGGGCATACCGAAGCAGCACTGCCGGGAGCTGCTCTACCGGCAGCACACAATCGACGATCCCGGTCGCGACCGCACTGCGGGGCATGCCGTCGTGCTCGGCGGTGTCGGGCGCCTGGGCCATGGTCAAGCCACCTGCGGCCTTGACCGCCCTGAGGCCTTGGGTCCCGTCGCTTCCGGTGCCTGACAGGATGATGCCGATGGCCCCTTCCTGCTGATCGTCGGCCAAGCTGCGCAGCAGCACATCGATCGGCATGCGCATGCCCCGCCGCGCAGCCGGCTTGCTCAAATGGAGCTTTCCCCCCTGGATCGTGAGGTCCCGGTCGGGCGGAATCACATAGATCCGATCGACCTCCACCATCTGGTTATCGCTGATCTCCGCCACCGGCATCTGGCTGTACTTCTCGAGCAGCTGGGCGGTCTCGCTCTTGTGGGTCGGATCGAGGTGCTGCACGACGACAAACGCGATCCCGGGGTGCTCCGGAATCACGCTGAAGAACCGCTGCAAGGCGTGCAGCCCACCGGCGGAGGCGCCCAGGCCCGCGATCGGGAACCGTGCGCCCTCGGAGCGGGATGGCCCGTCCACAGACGCCGGGGATGTTTGCGGGCTTTTCGCTGGGCTACGGTTCCGGGCCATGGGTGGCTCCGATCCACTCAGTTCCTGACGCGGACTTTGCCAGGCGTTGGCACTCACCGGTCGCGAGGTGTCGGGTGGGGCGGGGAAGGAGGGTCGGTCCAGCCATCGAGTCCCAGGCGGCACTGAGGCCAGTCGGACCGCTAACATGGGTGTGGCCCCCTGAAAGAGCAAGCCGGAAAGGCAGGCGGACTCAAGCGCTCGGCGCCGACAGCCAAGACTCGCTCAGGTTGCCCGCGATCATGTTGGGCAGCTCGCCCCAGGCATCGCCGAAGTCCCGGGACGACAGCGCGTGCGGGTCGGCATCCAGCATGTGGCCGGCACACTCAGCGATCCTCCGGCGCGCGGAGCAGGATGGGCAGGCCCAGCACAGACTCCCAGACGGTCTCGACGATACCGCTGAGCAACCGCTCCCGGTCGGCAAGCCGGGTGCGCGCGGTGAACGGGAACTCGAGGTTGAAGGGATTGGCGCAACTCATCGGTGGCCTGGCCGGAGGGGTCAGATCCAGTATCGGCCGCCGGCGCTGG
>JBIOXT010000209.1:0-2265 GCA_044869795.1 bacterium
CATGTCGTCGCACCAGCACGAGCCACCGGTGGATCCCGGATGTTGCATTGCGTGGTGCTCAGCCATGTGACGGCACGCCTGCAATGCCAGCACGCTGCCGAACGATCCGGCCGCCACAAACAATGGCAGCGCCAGCACGAGCAGGCGTTTGACGGCTGAAGGGTGTCCCATAACACTCACAGTTTATCTCGACCTCCGGTGCTAGCGCAACCGAGGCCCATCTGTGTAAACTGCACCGTTTCCAGAGTTTACCTCGAACCTGGATGGGTGTTCCGACCGCCACCATGCCGACCGCCATCGATCACCCAACCAGCCGTGGCCTGGAAGGTGTCGTCGCCAATGAATCGTCGATCTGCTATGTGTTCGGCGAGGAAGGGCGGCTCATCTACCGTGGCTACGACATCAACGACCTCGCCGATCATTCGACGTTCGAAGAAACCGCGTATCTCCTCCTGAACGGCGACCTCCCGACCAAGGCACAGCTGAAGCAGTTCACCGGCGACCTCAAGGCATCGCAACGGCTCGATCGCGTGGTGCAGCGCGTCATCCGGGACGCGCCCTTGAATGCCAATCCGATGGATGTCCTGCGCACGGCGGTGAGCGCTTCGGTGTTCGTGGATCCCGATCGCGGCAACGACGGCCGGGACGCCGAGTACCGCAAGGCGGTCCGCCTGCTGGCGCAGCTGCCCACGATGGTCGCGATGTTCCATCGGCTGCGCAACAATCAGAAGCCGCTCGCGCCGCGGCGTGGGCTCTCGGTGGCGGCGAACTTCCTCTATATGATCTCGGGCGAGGTGCCGGCGAAGGAGGTCGAGCACGCGTTCGACGTCGCCCTGATCCTGCACGCCGATCACGAGCTGAATGCGTCCACGTTTGCGGCCCGGGTGATCGCCGCGACGCTGGCGGACGTCCATGGGGCGGTGACGGGCGCGATCGCCGCACTGGCCGGTCCGCTGCACGGCGGCGCCAATACCGAAGTCATGAAGATGCTCCTCGACATCCGCTCGCCCGATCGGGCGGAAGCGTGGATCCAGAACGCATTGCAGCAGAAGCGGAAGATCTCGGGATTCGGCCACCGCGTGTACCGGACCGAGGACCCGCGCGCCGCCCATCTGCGCCGCATGTCCGAGGAGCTGGGGCTGGCCGCCGGGCAAGCGCAGTGGTTCGCCATGCAACGGATCGTCGAAGAGGTGATGAAGCGGGAGAAGGGCCTGTACTGCAACGTCGATTTCTATTCCGCGACCATGTACTACGTCATGGGTATTCCGCTGGACCTCTACACGCCGATCTTCGCCGTCAGCCGGGTGAGCGGCTGGTGCGCCCACGTGTTGGAGCAGCACGCGGACAACCGGCTGATCCGTCCCCGCGCCGATTACGTGGGTCACATGGACCGTCGTTGGATCCCCTTCCGGAAGCGAGACTGAGCGATGGCCGGCGCCAAAATCGATTATCGGGACGGTCGCTGGATCGTTCCCGACACCCCGACGATTCCGTTCATCGAGGGCGACGGCACCGGTCCGGACATCTGGCGGGCGGCCAGGCGCGTATTCGACGCGGCCGTGGCGCGAACCGGCGGCGGCCGGCGCCGCGTGGAATGGGTCGAGGTCGCGGCCGGCGAGAAGGCGTTCAAGGCGACCGGGAGTTGGCTCCCCGACGCCACGCTCGACGTGATCCGCGAGCACCGCATCGCCATCAAGGGGCCGCTCACGACGCCGGTCGGGGGTGGGATTCGCTCGCTGAATGTCGCTCTGCGCCAGCTGCTCGATCTCTACGCCTGCGTCCGGCCCGTGCGCTGGTTCACCGGTGTGCCGGCACCGGTGAAGGAGCCGGGGAAGCTCAACATCGTGATCTACCGCGAAAACATCGAGGATGTCTACGCCGGGATCGAATTCCAGGCGGAAAGCAAGGAAGCCAACGAGCTGATCAGCGAGTTGGCGCGGCTCGGCAAGAAAATCCGCCCGGGCAGCGCGCTGGGGGTCAAGCCGATGTCGCGCTTCGGCAGCCAGCGGCTGATCGCCAAGGCGATCCGCTACGCGCTCGACCGGGGACGGCCCTCGGTGACGCTGGTGCACAAGGGCAACATCATGAAGTTCACCGAAGGCGCGTTCCGGGATTGGGGCTACGAAGTCGCCAAAGCGCAGTTTGGTGATCGGACGATTACCGAGGCCGACCTGGGAGGGGGGACGGGGGACGGGGGACGCGTGGTCATCAAGGATCGCATCGCCGATTCGATGTTCCAGCAGCTGCGGCTGCGGCCGGACGAGT
>JBIOXT010000210.1:0-2679 GCA_044869795.1 bacterium
TGCCGCGGATTCGGGCCTGGATGTTCTCTTCCGCGACGTCGGGCGGCCGCCCCGTAAAGACCGGTGCCAGCCCCTCGAGATACGCCTTGAAAATCGTCCCGATCGAGACATCGATCATCTGCAGGCCGAGGGCGGCGGCGGCCTGGTTGGCCAGCACGCGGCTCTCCTGCGATGTGTACGGCGACGGCAGGAACGCGACGTGCACGCGGTCGGGTCCGAGCGCGTCGGTGGCGATCGCCGCCACGAGCGCCGAATCCACACCACCCGACAGCCCGACCACCACGTCGTTGAAGCCGTTCTTCCCGACATAATCACGCAGCCCGAGGGCCAGCGCATTGTAGACCTCTTCCGCGTGGGGGAGCGGTTCGATCAGGTGCGGCGGCAGCAACGGGCGGGAGTGCGGGGCGGGGGATCGCAAGTCGATCACCGGCGTCGCCACGGCCGCCGTTTCGTCGTCGGCCGCGCGCAGGGACTGTTGTTGCCGGGCGCGCCTCGCGGCTTCGATGTCGACGTCGCAGACCAGCAGGTCTTCTTCGAACTGCGCCGCGCGCGCGCGAACCGTCCCAGTGTGATCAAGCACGACGCTCGTGCCGTCGAAGATCAACTCATCCTGGCCGCCGACCAGGTTCACATAGGCGATGGCCGCGCCGTAGTCCTGCGCGCGGGTGCGCAGCATCTGCTCGCGTTCACGCCATTTGCCCGCGTGATATGGTGACGCATTGATGTTGACGATGACGAGCGCCCCGCCCGTGGCGACAGCCTGCGGGGGTCCGCCCGGGTACCAAATGTCCTCGCAGATCGTCACCCCGACCGGTGATCCGTCCAGCCTGAAGACCGGACACGCATCGCCAGGATGGAAGTAGCGTTTCTCGTCAAACACGCCGTAGTTTGGGAGGCGGTGCTTGTGGTAAACGCCCGCCCGCGTCCCATCGACGAGCACTGCGGCTGCGTTGTAGAGACGGTCCGCGCCGTCGACAAAACCGACGACCGCCGTGAGCCCCTGGCTGGATGCCTGCACACGCTCGAGGGCGGTTTGGTTAGCGCGGACAAAGTCGGGTTTGAGCAGCAGATCTTCTGGGGGGTACCCGGGGATCGCCAGCTCCGGGAACGCGACAAGATCAACCCCCTGGCCGCGGGCGCGATCCATCATCTCGCAGATGCGCCGGACGTTGCCCTGGAAATCGCCGACGGTCGTGTTGATTTGCGCCAAGCCGATCCGTAGCATATGACCCTCCTACCCGTGATTATACCTCGCGGAGACAATGGACGCCGGCAGGACAACGCGCAGGCAGCCGACAAGCAAGACACACTCCACCCGTGAGTCGAGGAGCGTGCGTATGACCGCCGAGAACCTCTGTTGGATGACCGCTGTCGAGCTATCCCGTCTTATCCGCACCAAAGAGGTTTCACCGGTTGAGCTCACGGAGGCCGTGCTTGCCCGCATCGCTGAGGTCAACCCGCGCATCAACGCCTACTGCACGGTGGCCGCGGATCAGGCGAGAGCGGCGGCGCGCGAGGCGGAGACGGCGGTGATGCGCGGCGCATCGCTCGGCCCGCTTCACGGCGTGCCGTACTCCCTCAAGGATCTCACGCCGACGAAAGGAATCCGCACAACCTCCGGTTCCAAGATTTTTGAGCACCACATCCCGACCGAAGATGCCATCATCGTCGAGCGGATGCGGGCCGCGGGCGCCGTCCTAATCGGCAAGACGAACACGCCGGAGTTCGGCATCAAACCTTTCACCGACAACCGGGTGTTTGGAGCGACGGCGAACCCGTGGGCACTTGACCGCACGGCCGGCGGGTCGAGCGGCGGCGCGGCGGCAGCGGTGGCGGCGGGATTGGGACCGCTGGCCGAGGGGAGCGATCTGGCCGGTTCGATCCGGTGTCCCGCAGCGTGGTGCGGTGTGGTCGGGTTCAAGCCTTCACAGGGCAGGATCGCGCGGTATCCGACGCCGGCGGCGTGGAACGCGATGAGCGCCAATGGTCCGATGACACGCAGCGTGGCCGATACGGCCTTGATGTTCGGCGCGCTCACCGGTCCCGATCCCCGTGACCCGCTGGCGATGCCCCAAACCAGCGAAGACTGGGCGCGGGTTGCTGATGGGGCGTCCGTGCGGGGGATGCGCGTGGCCTGGACGCCGGATCTCGGCCGGGCGGCCGCGGTCGATCCCGCAGTGGCGGCAATCTGTGAGACCGCGGCGCGCCGGTTTGCAGATCTGGGCTGCCGCGTCGAAACCGCGTCCCCCGAGATCGGGAACATCCTCCCGTCGTTTCGCGCGCTTAACGCGGGCATCCGACAGGCGACCGTCGGGCGGTATTTGAATGAATGGCGCGAGCAGATGGATCCAATCCTCGTGCGCCGGATCGAAGCAGGTCGCGCCTTGACGGGGGAGGACATCGGACGGGCGGAGGTCGAGCGGTCCGCCTATCATCAGCGGCTGCGGCGCTTCTTTGAGAGCTACGATCTGCTCCTGCTCCCGACGACGGGAGTGGCGGCGACACCGCTCGCGGCCGTCCTGCCGGCGGCCATCGCTGGGAGACCGATCGGCGACCACCTCGACATGCTCCTGCCGACCCTGGCGTTCAACTTCAGCGCGTATCCAGCGATTTCGGTACCATGCGGCTGGACGGCAGAGGGATTGCCGGTTGGATTGCAGATCACCGCGGGCTGGCAGC
>JBIOXT010000211.1:0-2584 GCA_044869795.1 bacterium
GCGGCGAGCACCTGCTCGCGGCTGAGGCGCTGCTGCGCGGCGGCGGGGTCGGCGGCGGCGAGCGCCACGAGCGCCATCCCCGCGATGCGCCGCGCGCCCGCGATCACTGGCTCTTGGGCTGCAGGTCCGATAGGCGGTGCGGCCGTCCCGGTTTGAGCCAGCCGTCGCTCCGGGCCTTCACGTACAGGTAGAGTTCGTAGATGGCCGCCGTGTCGAGCAGCACCTTCCACGACGGCATGCCTTTGTCGAGCCGGCCGTTGAGCGCCGTGTTGACGAAGCTGTCACGCGGGAAGTTCGCGCCGCTGGGGCTCACCGCCCAGCGCAGGTCCGGCGCGCTCGGGAGGATGGGGTTCATCGCGTCTTCGCCGTGACAGCGGAAGCAGTACACGTGCCACCACTTCCACCCCTGGTAGATCGAATCCGACACGAGGAGGCTGTCGCGCACGCTGTCCCCCGCGGTGGCGACCGGCGCCGCCGAGGGCGTCCCGCCCCGCGGGGCCCAGGCGATCGCACCCGCGGCCGCGATCCAGACGCCGATCAGGCCGCCCCGCACGAAATGCTTGTTCCTCACGTCCTGTCTCCCCTCCGTTGCCTGTGATGTGTCGCGGCTCGTGCTGCTACGGCTGGCCCTGGATCATCGGCACGTTGTAGTCCTGCAGGATCTTCGTGATGTCGGCCCGCCGCCGGTCGATCACCGAATCGAGGGTGGCCTTGAGCTCCTTGTCGCGGTGCCGCACGGCCATGGCCATGTTGAACGCGAACGGCATGCGCGACACCGCATCCGAGTCGGGGAGCGCGACCATCCGGAGCGGCACGGACGCGCGCTTGACCCAGTAGCCCGCCAGGGGCCCCCACACGATGGCGACGTCGATCGAGTCCTTCGCCACGGCGTCGACGATGTCCTGCGGATGGTCGGCCTTGGGGTCGGGGTTGAGGAAGTTTCCGAACCCCACGAGGCCCACGATCCCGCGGGCGCCGAGGGCGTGCGCCGGGGGCGTGTTGGTGTAGTCGTAGCCGATCATGTTGACGCCGATCTTCAGGTGCTTGAGGATCGTGTCGTCGAGGGAGCGCAGCGGCCAGGCGCGATCGGCGCGGAACACGAAGTAGTAGGTGGAGCGGTAGTAGGGCTTCGTCGTCGCCACCGGGTCGAAGCCCACGGGCGCCTGGATCATGACGTCGCAGAATCCGCCCAGGATCGAGTTTCGCAGGACGCCGCGCCGGCTGGGCCACCAGTAGTTGATCACCGTGGCGTTGAGATCCTGCGCGACGAGATGGGCGATCTTGTTTTCGAACCCCTCCTCCTGGCGGTTGGAGAAGGGCATGTCGTACGGATCGACGCAGACCCGCAGCTCCCGGGGCGCCCGGGGCGGCGCGCTGGCCATGAGAGTGACGGTGGCGGCGGCGAGCAACGCCGCGGCGAGCTTGGCCCGAGTCGGATGCATAGTGCTCCCGGCGGATCCGGCAGAAGGTGAAGGAGGTGTCCGAGATACTACACCCGGTGCCGGAGCACGTTCGCTCCGGCACCGGGTGACTGCGGTGCTGCCTGCTGCGATTGCGGTGTCGCCTACGCTGCCTTAGGGCAGCGCGAACACGAGCAGTGTGCCGCCCGCGTTGCTGATGTTGATGTAGTCACCAAAGGCGCCGATCGCGCCCAGCGCCGCGGTCGGGTCTTCCGGCCCGATGCCCAGCGCCACACCAGCACCCGCCCAGCCGCCGACTCCGGAGAGCACGGCGACGTACTGCTTGCCGTCCGGCCCGAGGTAGGTCATCGGGTTCCCGATGATCCCCGACGGAGTCTTGAACCGCCACAGCTCCGTGCCGGTCCGGGCGTCCACCGCCTTGAGCCAGCCTTCCATGGTCCCGTAGAAGACCACGCCGCCAGCCGTCGCCAGCGCGCCGCCGTACGCGGCGAGGTTCTCCTTGATCTCCCACCTGACCTTGCCGACCGTGGGATCCCACGCGATGAACCGGCCGCGGTTACCGCCCGGGCCGGGGAACATGCGTACGATCGCGCCGACGTAAGGCTGCCCGGCCGAGTACTTCACTTCCACGCCCTCGTAGTCCATGCAGATGTTGTTCGTGGGGACGTAGAACAAGCCGGTTTGCGGAGAGAAGGCGGAGGGCTGTTGATCCTTGAAGCCGATCGCCGCGGGGCAAATCCCCTCGGTGTTCTTCTTCGAGGTGGTGCCGTACTGCGGATTGCGTACCGGGACGCCCGTCGTCAGATCGATCTTCGACGCCCAGTTCACCGGACCGAAGGGCTCGGCGACCAACACCTTGCCGTTCGTCCGGTCGAGCGTGTAGCCGAAGCCGTTGCGGTCGAAGTGCACCAGCGCCTTCACCGGCTTGGCGCCGATCGTCAGGTCGACCAGGACGTTCTCGTTGACGCCGTCATAGTCCCACTCGTCGTGCGGCGTCATCTGGTACGCCCACTTCGCCTCCCCGTTGTCCGGGTTGCGGGCGAAGATCGTCATCGACCACTTGTTCTCGCCGGGCCGCTGATCGGGGTTCCACGTCCCCGGGTTGCCCGTGCTGTAGTAGAACAGATTCAGCTGCGGATCGTAGGAGTACCAACCCCACGTCG
>JBIOXT010000212.1:0-12704 GCA_044869795.1 bacterium
TCCCATTACCTGCTGTCGGGAACGAAACAGTTCATCACCAACGCGGCGTTTGCCGATGTCTTCAACGTTTTCGCGAAGATCGATGGCGAGAAGCATACCTGCTTCATCGTGGACCGCGGGACCGAGGGGTTCAGCGTCGGACAGGAAGAGCACAAGATGGGGATCCGGAGCTCATCGACCGCCTCGCTGTTCCTCGAGAATGCCAAGGTCCCCGCCGAGAACGTGCTGGGGGAGATCGGCCAGGGCCACAAGATCGCCTTCAACATCCTGAACATGGGCCGGTTCAAGCTGGCCGCCGGATGTGTAGGCGGCGGACGGTACGTCCTGCGCGATGCGATCCGCTACGCCGGTGAGCGAAAGCAATTCGGCCGCACGCTGTCCGACTTCGGGTTGATCAAGCAGAAGCTGGCGGAGATGGCGATCCGGCTCTACGCCGCCGAGAGCATAGTCTTCCGCACCGGCGGCCTCGTCGAGAGCGCGGTCGGCGGGGTGCATGATCCACAGGAGGCGATGCGGGCGCTGGAGGAGTACGCCATCGAGTCCTCGATCAACAAGGTGTTCGCGTCGGAAGTACTCGACCACGTTGTGGACGAGACGGTACAGATCTTCGGCGGCTACGGGTTCATCGAGGACTATCCCGCGGCCCGCGCCTACCGGGATGCGCGGATCAACCGGCTGTTCGAGGGCACCAACGAGATCAACCGGCTGCTGACCACCGGGATGCTGCTGCGGCGCGCGCAGCGCGGACAGCTGGCGCTCATCCCCGCCGCTCTGGCAGTCGCGGGCGAGTTGACGGCTCCCTCACTCGGTGACGGCGGCCCCGATGGTCCGCTGGCGGACGAGGTGCACGCCGTCGCCATGGTCAAGAAGGCAACTCTGCTGGTCGCCGGCGTGGCGGTCCAGAAGTATATGGAAGCGATCGAAGACCAACAGGAAGTGCTGGCCGGCCTGGCCGATCTCGTGATCGAGACCTTTGCCATGGAAAGCGCGCTGCTGCGGGCGCGGCGGGCGGTGGACCGCGCGGGTGCCGGCTCGGCCGCGTTGAAGATCGCGATGGTGCGGTGCTACGTCAACGACGCGCTGGCGCGCATTGACGCTTCGGCGAAAACGGTGCTGGCGGCGGCCGCGGACGGCGACACGCTCCGCACGCAGCTGGCCGGCCTGCGGCGCTTCCTGCGCTACACCCCGGTGAATACCGTGGCCCTCAAACGCCAGATCGCAGATCGGCTGGTCGAACAGGGGCGATACACGAGCTAAGGGCGCGAACGGCGAACAGCGAACAGGGACCGATCATGGACGAGACGGAGCCTCTGAGCCGTCCGTGGTTTCGCTTCTACGAGCCGGGCGTTCCGCGCACGCTCGAGTACCCTCAGATTGCCGTCTCCCAATTCCTCGATGAGTCGGCGTCCCGCTTCCCTCGCAACGTCGCTCTCGTCTTCTTCGGCGCCGAACTGACGTACGAGCGCCTGCGGGACCTCGCCGATCGATTCGCCGCCGGGATCGTCCGTCTGGGCGTCAAGCCCGGCGACCGGGTTTCCCTTCACCTGCCGAACTGTCCGCAGTTCCTGATCGCCTACTATGGCGCGCTGAAGGCGGGCGCCGTCGTGGTGCCATTCAACCCGCTCTACGTCGAGCGGGAGATCGAGTACCAGCTGATCGACAGCGGCACCGACGTGGCCGTGACACTCGATCTGGTGTACCCGCGGATCGCCGCGGTCCGAAAGCGGACGCGGCTGCGTGAAATCGTCGTCACCTCGATCCACGAGTTCTTTCCGCCGCTGCTGCGGCTGCTCTACCCTCTGAAGGCCCGCCGGGAAGGCCAGCACGTAGACGTTCCAGCCGCCCCCGGCATCCAGCGGCTGTCCGCCGTGCTGGACTCCCCGGCGACCGCGCCCAGCATCAAGGCGGATCCGGACGGCACCGCCGTGCTGCTCTATACGGGCGGGACCACCGGTGTGCCCAAGGGAGCGGAGCTGACGCACCGCAACCTCGTCTGCAACACCCTGCAGGCTCGGGTATGGTTTACGGATCTGCGCCCGGGCGAGGGCACGCTCCTGGCGGTCATCCCATTCTTCCACTCCTATGGGATGACGTCGGCGATGAACCTCTGCATCTCCAACGGCTCGCGCCTGATCTTGCTGCCCCGGTTCGAGATCGAGCGTGTGTTCCAATCGATCGCCCGGTTCCGGCCGCAGATGTTCCCGGGTGTGCCGACCATGTACACCGCGATCATCAACCATCCCGAGGCGCGCCGGATCGACATGCGGTCGATCGGGGCCTGCATCTCGGGCGCAATGGCTCTGCCGGTCGAAGTGCAATCGCGGTTCGAAGCCCTGACGGGCGGGCGGCTGGTCGAAGGCTACGGGCTGACCGAAACGTCACCTGTCACGCACGTCAACCCCATCCACGGCACGCGGAAGGCCGGCAGCATCGGCGTGCCGGTTCCCGACACCGATGCGCGGATCATCGATGCCGACAATCCGGAGCGCGTGCTGGGCGTCGACGAACCGGGTGAGCTCGAGATCCACGGGCCGCAGGTGATGCGCGGGTACTGGCGGCACCCCGAGGAGACGGCCCAGGTCATGCGCGGCGGCTGGCTGCTCACCGGCGACATTGCGAAGATGGATGCCGACGGCTTCTTCTACATCGTGGACCGCAAGAAGGAGCTGATCATCAGCGGCGGGCTGAACATCTTCCCGCGGGAGGTCGAGGAAGTGCTCTACCTCCACCCGGCCGTGATGGAGGGCGCCGCGATCGGGGTGCCCGACGATTACCGGGGCGAAGTGGTCAAGGCCTTCGTGGTGCTGAAGCCGGGTGCGCGGGCCACCGCCGACGAGATCATCGAGCACTGCGCGAAGCACCTGGCGCGGTTCAAGGTGCCCAAGGTGGTCGAGTTCCGCGCTCAGCTGCCCAAGTCGATCGTCGGCAAGGTCCTCCGCCGCGTCTTGGCGGAGGACGATCGCGCCCGGCGGAACTGAACGCCTACCGTCCGAGCAGCAGCAGCACTCCCGCCGCGATCGCGATGATCCCCATCACCTTTTCACGGCTCGGGAAGCTCATGCGGACGAATGCGAGAAGACCGGTGACGACCAACCAGATCGACAGCAGGAGAATCCCCAGGCTCATGGTCATCCCTCCTGGGGAGAGGTTTTCCCGCTAGCGGAACATCTGCAACATCGGCTTGATGTCGGCGTCTTTCAGTTCCGCATCCCAGATCGGCAGCCGTTTGGCTGCCTTCTTCCCGCGCGGGTGGCGGTAGACCACGCCCAGCGGCAGGCGGCTGCGCTTGTCAAAGTCGTCGAGCAGCGCCCAGGCCGCGTGGATGTCGGTGGGGTCGTGGCCCTCGGGCACGTTCTCCACGTGCTCGCGGTACCAGTCGTAGGTGTTGAACTTGTTGTAGGTTACGCACGGCGAGAAGTCGTTGACGAAGGCAAACCCCTTGTGCTGCATCCCCTGCACATAGATCTCGGCGGCGTGCTTGGGGTCGCCGGAGAACGACTGCGCCACGAAGCTCGCCCCCGCGGTCAGCGCCAGCCGCAGCGCGGGCAGCTCCGGCGGGTCCTCCTCCAGCCAGTGTTCCTTGTCGATGCCCCGCCCGTGCGTCGGCGAGTGCTGGCCCTTGGTCAGCCCGTAGACGCCGTTATCCATCACCACCAGCACGATGTCCGGATCGCGCCGGCAGACGTGGACGAAGTTCTCCACCCCGATCGCGAACGTGTCCCCATCTCCGGCCAGCGTGATCACTTCCAGGTCCGGATTGGCCATCTTCGCGCCCAGCGCATAGGCCAGCGCGCCGCCGTGGGTGCCGTGGAACGCGTTGCCGTTGAGGTAGTTGCGGATCTGACCCGAGCAGCCGATGCCACCGACGAGCAGGGTCTGCGACGGCGTCACCTCGAGTTTGGCCAGCGCCATCTTCAGCGCCGCCAGGACGCCAAAGTCACCGCACCCGGGGCACCACTGGATGCGGTGCCGGGGCACGGCGTTCTCTTCCCAGATCTTTGGGGACGGCTTCGCCGGGACCGGCTTGGCCTGCGGCCCGTCACTCATCAGTCGCCCTCCGAGACTTTCACCGGCACGGGAGCCTCCACGCCGACGCGCACGACCGCCACGCCATCGGAGAGGATCTGCCGCAGGCCGCCGGTGATGTCGGACACGTACATCGGCAGGCCGTTGAACTTCAGGATCCGCTGCACCGGGATCAGGCAGAACGTCTGGATGACGTCGGCCAGCTGCCCGAAGAAGTTCTGCTCCACCGAGATGACCGCCGACGCCTGCTCGAGGATCGGCTTCACGGCGGGGGTGTTGAACGGCCACAGGTACGTGAAGTGCACGACCGCCACGTCGGTGCCGGCGGCGGCCAGCCGGCGCTGCGCATCCAGCAGCACCGGCCGCGTGCTGCCCCACCCGACGAGCACCGGCTTGCCCGCGGGGTCGCCGTAGACCTTCGGGGCCTTGCCGTCTTCCGCGAGGTAGGTGGCCATCTTCCGAAAGCGCTTCTCCATCTGCGCCTTGCGGATCGACGGGTCGGTGCTGACAAACCCGCGTTCGTCGTGTTCTGAGCCGCTGACCTTGAACACCGCGCCGCGCGTGCCGGGGAGCAGGCGCGGGGAGATCCCGCTGTCGGTGACGGCGAACCGTTTGTAGCCATCGCCATTGCGCGAGAGGTCCTCGTCGTGGACCAGGGTGGATCGATCGACGACGACCGGGTACTGCTCGAAGAACGACTGGGGCACCACCTTGCGGCCTTCCGAGAGGTTGAGGTCGGTGAGGAAGAACACCGGGCACTGGTACTTGTCGGCGAGGTTCTGGGCCTCGACCATCATCGTGTAGCACTCTTCCTGCGTCGCCGGTGCCAGCACGATGCGGGGGATCTCGCCGTGGCCGCCGTAGGCGACGAGGAACAGGTCGGCCTGCTCGCTCTTGGTCGGCATGCCGGTGGACGGTCCGGCCCGCTGCGTGTCGACGATGACGATCGGCGTTTCCGTCACCCCCGACACCCCGAACTCCTCCACCTTCAGCGAGAGGCCCGGACCGGACGTGCCAACCATGCTGCGCACGCCCGTGACCGCTGCGCCCAGCGCCGCCCGGATGGACTCGCGCTCGTTCTGTCCCTGCAGCGCGCGCCCGCCGTACTTCGGCAGATGCTGTTCCATGAATTCGAGGATGGCGGAGGCGGGGGTGATGGGATAGCCCGCGTAGTAGCGGCAGCCGCCGGCGATGGCGCCCATCGACAGCGCTTCGTTGCCGGCGATCAGCAGGTGCGGCTCATCGACCGGCTGGGGCTGAAGACGGTACCCGACGTCGGACCAGCCTTTCGCTTCGAGCACGCCCTGCACGACCTCGACGCCGCGCGAGGCCGCCTTGAGGTTGAGATCGACGATCTCCTGCCCCTTGCGCAGGAACCGTTCCTCCAGCAGCGCGCGCAGATGGGTGACTTCCTTGTCAAACTGCAGCAAGTGGAACAGCGCACCGACGGGGATGATGTTCTTGACGACGTCTTTCTTCAGCTCGTCGCGCGCGATGTTGCGGGCGGGGATCGGGAAGACCTTGATCCCGCGGCGCTCCAGATCGGCGGTCGGGATCTCGCCGGTGCTGCTGTCGTAGAGCAGCACGCCGCCGTCTTTGAGGAACTTCCCGTGGCGCAGGACGGTGTCGCGGTTGGGCTGGTCCTTGGCGTCGGGGTTGGTGTCGAAGTCCAGGGCGATGAGGATGTCGATGTCGGCATCGCCCCACGACACCGGCTGCTCCGACGAGATCACCATCGGGTCGTACTGGTGGGCGCCGTAGATCGTCGAGGCGTAGCCCCGTTCCATCTCCAACACGTACAGACCGGCCCGGGTAAAGATGCGGCCGAGCACGTCGGTCACCGTCAGCACGCCGTCGCGCAGCTGGACGCCGCCGACCAGCAGCTTCAGGTTGTTCGTAATCACTCCCCTGTCCCTTCCCTTTGATGGCACAGGCCTCTGGCCATAGACATTCCAGAGGCCTGCTGCGCATCGACGGTAGCTGCATCACCCATCATAACACAGCGGTCCGCAAGGACCAAATGACGCGCCGCGGGTGCGGGCGGTCGGGAAGGAAGCCCGCACTATGGCGAGAAAGTGCGGCGCGTGGAACTGCGGGAACGCTACGAGGAGGATCTCTTCCTCGTCAAGGGCCCGGCGGCGTGGGCGGCGGCGGTCGTCCTGGCCGCCGCGCTGGCGGCGCTGCCGGTGTATGGCCCGAAGTACGTCATCTTCATCGCCAGCCTCGTCGCGGTCAACACCGTGATCGCGGTCGGCTTGAACCTGCTGGTGGGCTATACCGGCCAGATCTCGCTGGGCCACGCCGGATTCGTCGCGATCGGGGCGTATGCGTTTGGGATCGTGGCTGCGCGCCTGCCGTGGAACCCGACCCTCGCCGCGGCCGGCCTGCCCTGGCTGGCGGGCCTGGTCGCGGCGGGAGCGGTGGCCGCGCTCTTCGGGCTCCTGGTCGGCTTTCCCGCGCTGCGGCTGACCGGGCCGTACCTGACCATCGCTACGCTGGGGTTTGGAATTGCCGTCCATCAGGTGCTGACGAACTGGGAGTGGTTCTCCGGCGGCCGGGCAGGGTTGTTCGTACCGAAACTGTCGCTGGCGATGCACGAGCTCGCGGAGCGGGACATCTACTGGATCACCGCGGCGACGGCGGTGATCCTCACGCTCGTCGCCTATCAGATTACCCGCTCCTACGTGGGCCGCGCGTTCGTGGCGATCCGGGACAGCGACATCGCGGCCGAAGTGATGGGGGTGAACCTGACCACCTACAAGACCCTGGCGTTCGCGGTGAGCGCGTTTTACGCCGGGATCGGCGGGGCGCTGTTCGCGATGACCCTGCGGTTTCTGGAGCCCCAGGAATTCACGCTGCTGGAGTCGGTGTTCTATTTCAGCATGGTGGTCGTCGGCGGGCTGGGTGCGATTCCCGGCAGTGTGCTGGGGGCGCTGCTGCTCACCGTGCTGCAGTACGAACTGTCCGCGTTCCGGCAGTGGCTGCCGATCGTCTACGGCATCCCGATCATCCTCGTGATGGCCCTGGAACCGCATGGGCTGTACGGCCGGTGGCTGAAGATCAAGCGGTGGTTCAAGACCTGGCCGTTCTAGCATGACCCTCCTCGCCCAGTACGTGATCGGGGGCCTGGCCGCGGGCGGATTGTACGCCCTGATCGCGCTGGGCATCGTGCTGCTGTACCGCACCTCGCGTATCCTCAACTTCGCGCACGGAGATCTGGCCACGTTCGGCACGTTCATCGCGTTCAGTCTGCTGGTCACCTACCACTCGCCCTTCGGCATCGCGGCGGTGGGCGCGCTGGCGGCCACGGGGGCGATCGGCGCGGCATTCTACTTCCTGGTGCTGCGCCCCGCGCGTGAGGCGAGCCTGCTGGGAAAGATCGTCATCACGCTGGGCTTGGCGCTGGTGCTGCAGGGCGCATCCACGCTGATCTGGGGCACGGAGACCAGAGTGCTGCCCTTTCCGCTCTCGGACACGCGGGTCTACCGCGTCGGAGGGTTGGTCATCAGCCAGATCAGCATCGGCAGTTTCGTGATCGGCCTGCTGCTGATGGGGCTGCTCTACGTGCTCGTCCAGCGCACCAAACTCGGCCTGGCGATGCGGGCGGTGTCGCAGAACCTCATCGCCGCCCAGGCCCTGGGGATCCCCGCCAACCGGATCTTCGCGCTGACCTGGGGCCTGGCGTCTGCGCTGGGCGCGACCGCGGGGATCCTGCTGGCGCCGGTCGCCTTCCTCGATCCGTCGATGATGCTCGATCCATTCCTGAAGGGGTTTTCCGCCGCGGTCCTCGGGGGCATCGACAGCATGCCCGGGGCCGTTGCCGGCGGCCTGCTGCTGGGCGTGCTGGAAGCGGTCTTCGGCGGGTTCGTGGCCGTGCAGTTCAAGACCACCCTGGCGTTTTTGATCATCATCGCCGTGCTGATCGTCCGCCCGGAAGGGATGCTGGGCCGCGAGTACAAGCGCAGGGTGTGAGCCACCGAAAGGGTTCTGCGGGACCGGTGCGGTACAGATGAGGCGTCCGACACGGCGCGAGAGAGGTGAACGCACATGAAGATCGTGAGCCGGATCGTGCTGGCGATAACGCTGATGGCCGCGTTGTCCGCCGCCACGATCGCCCAGACGCAGGAGCGCGGCGTCTCCGCCACAGAGGTCGTGATCGGCACCAGCCAGCCGCTGTCAGGGGGGGCGGCCTTCTGGGGCGTTCCGGTCACCGGCGGGATGGACGCGTGGATCAGGTTTATCAACGACCAGGGCGGCATCAACGGCCGCCGGATCCGGCTGGTCGCCCTCGACGACGGGTACCTGCCGCCGCGGGCGGTGGTGAACGTGCGCGAGCTCGTCGACCGCGTCGGCATCTTCGCGCTGGTCGGCCTGCTCGGGTCGGCCAACGCGTTTGCGGTGCGCGACTTCGTGGTGGAGAACCGCCTGATCTGGGTCAACCCGCTCGCCGACGCCAACATGTGGGCAGGGTTCCGGAACAAGCAGGCGCTCTTCGTCACCTACGTCAGCTACGTGGATGAGGGCCGGCTGCTGACCGACTACGCGGCGAAGAACCTCGGGGTCAAGAAGGTCGCCGTCTTCTACCAGAACGACCTGTTCGGCCAGAAGGGCCTGCTGGGGGTGAAGCGCGGGGCGGCGGCCGCAAAGATCAAGGTCGTGGCGGCCGTGTCCTACGAGCTCACCGACCGTGAGTTCGGCGCGCACGCCGTGAAACTGCGGGAATCCGGGGCCGATGCCGTCATCATCTACGCCAACCCGACCGCGGGAGCGCTGGTGGTGCGCGGCATGACCCAGATCGGGTTCACCCCGAAACTGCTTTCCACCTCGGCGCTGGCCGATCCGGCCATGTTCGCGCTGGCCGGCGAGGCGTGGAACGGCGTGACGCTGGCCGCCTACTTCCCGCTGCCGGGCACGGATCCGAAGGTGGATGAGACCCTGGCAACGCTGACGCGCATCAATCCGGCGCTGGCGCGCCAGCCCTTCAATGCCGTCGCGGGCGTGGCGTTCCTCGAACCCTTCCTGGAGGGGCTGCGCCGCGCGGGACCCAATCTGACGCGCAGCAGTTTCATCGCGGCGATGGAGAGCCTGCGCAACTGGAACGGGAACGTCATCCGTGATGTGACCTTCGGCCCCGACCGCCGGCAGGGGATCAACAAACTGTACATCATCCGGTCGGAGAACGGCCGCTACGTCCGGTTGACGCCCGATATCACGTATCCCGTGGCCTTCTAAGCCCCGGATCGATCCCGCGGGGTGGGGCCGGCCGGCCTCACCCCGCCGCCCTCGTGCACGACCCCGCCCCGCAATCCTCCGCTTCCAGCCTGCTGGCGATCGACGGCCTGAGCATCGCCTTCGGGGGCGTTGCCGCCCTGGTGGACTTTGGACTGCAGGTTCCCCAGGGCGCGCTGATGTCGGTGATCGGGCCCAACGGCGCGGGGAAGACCACCCTGTTCAACTGCATCTGCGGCCTGTACCGTCCCGACCGGGGCTCGATCGTCTTCGACGGATCGCCGGTGGTCGGACTGCGGCCCGATCAAGTGGCCCGGCGCGGCGTGGCCCGCACGTTTCAGAACATCGAGCTGTTCCTGGCGATGACCGCCTTGGACAACCTCCTGTTGGGACGGCACCTCCACTTTCAGACCGGCTTCCTGCGCGCGGCCGTCGGCGCCCCCGGGTGGAAGCACGAAGAGGTCGGCCACCGTGCGCGCGCCGAGCAGATCCTCGATTTCCTCGACCTGCAGGCCGTCAGGGACCGCCGCGTCGGCGATCTCCCCCTGGGGCGGCAGCGGATGGTGGAACTGGGCCGGGCGCTGGCCACCGACCCCGCCCTGCTGCTGCTCGATGAGCCGTCATCGGGGATGACGGCGGAAGAGAAAGACGATCTCGTCTTCCGCATCAAGGACATCCGCGAAGAGATGCGCATCACCGTCGTGCTGGTCGAACACGACCTCAAGCTGGTGATGGGGATCTCCGACCGCATCGCCGTGCTGGACCACGGGATCAAGATCGCCGAGGGGTCGGCGGCGGCAGTTCAGCGCAACCCCGACGTCATTCGCGCGTATCTGGGGGATCAGCAGTGACGGAAGCGCGGAAACAGGGACACGAGGAAGCGCAGCCCCCCGCCACCCTGTTGCGGGTCTCCAATGTCGAGGCGGCGTACTATCGCCGGCTGACGGTGCTGCGCGGCGTGTCGCTGCGCGTGGACGATGGGCAAATCGTGACGCTGCTGGGCAGCAACGGCGCGGGCAAGACGACACTGCTGCGCACGATCATGGGACTGATCCCGGACCAGCCCGAGAAAGGATCGATCGAATTTGCCGGGCGGCGCATCAACGGATGGGATCCCGACGACATCGCCCGCGCGGGCATCGGGTACGTGCTCGAAGGCCGCGGGATCTTCCCCGAGCTCACCGTGGAGGAGAATCTGACCCTGGGGGCGTACGCGCGAACGGATGACGTGCACGCCGACGCGGAGCGGGTGACGAACCTGTTCCCGATCCTCCGCGAGCGCCGCCGCCAGCTGGCGGGGACGATGTCCGGCGGCGAACAGCAGATGCTGGCCATCGGACGGGCGCTGTTGATGCGGCCGCGGCTGCTGATGATGGACGAGCCGTCGCTGGGACTCGCGCCGCGGTTGGTGCGGGAGATCTTCGCCACCATCGAGCAGATCAATGCCGCCGGCACGGCGATCCTGCTCGTCGAGCAGAACGCGCGCATGGCGCTGTCGGTCGCGGACTTCGGCTACGTGTTGGAGAGCGGGCGGCTCGTCCTGGAAGGTCCGGCCGGCGAACTGGCCGGCAATGCGAACGTACAGGAACTGTACCTCGGGGTCACCCAAGACGCCTCGATCAAAGGCTACCGGCGGTACCGCAGCCGCCGGCGGTGGGCTTAGTCGCGGTACAGCTCGGCGATCTCGGCGGCGAACTTCTCCATGATCGCCTTGCGCTTCACCTTCATCGTCGGTGTCACTTCGCCGTCCTCCGGATAGAGCCGCTTGGGCAGCAGCGCGAACTTCTTCACCTGCTCGGGGGACGACAGCGAGCGGTTCACCCCATCGACCTCGGCCGCGATCAGCTTGCGGACCTGCGGGCTGCCCGACAGATCGGTAAACGTCGTGTACGGGATCCGCCGGTCCTGCGCCCACTCCGCGACGTTGTCTTCGTCGATGACGATCAGCGCGGTGAGGTACTTCTTCCCGTCGCCGATCACCACCGCGTCGTTGATGTACGGGCTGAACTTCAGTTTGTTCTCGACGTACTGCGGCGCGATGTTCTTCCCGTACGCGTTGATGAACAGGTCCTTCTTGCGGTCGGTGATGTGCAGGTTGCCCGCCGCGTCGAAGACGCCGACGTCTCCGGAGTGCAGCCAGCCGTCGATGACGGTCCGGGCTGTCGCGTCGGGGTCTTTGAAGTACCCGGGAAAGACGTTGGGGCCGCGGACGAGGATCTCGCCGTCGGCGGCGGTGACCACGTCCACTCCCGGAACCGGCTTGCCGACGGTCCCCAGCACGACGTCGCCGATCGGATGCACGGTCGCGATCCCGGTGCCTTCGGTCTGCGAGTAGATCTCACGGATCTCCACGCCGATCCCCCAGAAGAAGCGCAGGATGTCGGGAGAAATCGGGGCGGCGGCGGTGAGGGCGATCCGCACCCGGTCCAGCCCGATGCGGTTGCACAGCGGACCCAACACCGCCAATTGCGCCGCGCGGTAGGCCCCGCGCAGCCAGAACGGGATCGGAGCGTGGTCGAGCCGCCGGGCCGCGTAGGTCTGGCCGATGCGCCGCGCCGCGGCAAAGGCCATCCGCTTCACCCAATCGGCGTCGGACATGTGCAGCACGATGCCGGAGTACAGCTTTTCCCAGATCCGCGGCACGGCGAAGAAGATCGTCGGCCGCACCTCGCGCAGGTTGATCGGCACGGTGTCCAGGTTCTCGGCGAAATTCACCGCGTAGCCATAGTACACCGCGAACACGAGCGAGAAGGCGCGCTCGGCAATGTGCGCCAGGGGGAGGAACGAGAGCACGTCATCGTCCTCATGGCCCGGCACGATGTTCAGGCTCAACTCGCACAGGGCCAGGATGTTGCGATGGGTGAGCATCGCACCCTTGGGTGGTCCGGTCGTCCCCGAGGTGTAGATCAGCAGCGAGACGGCGTCGGGATCCAGCGCGGCGAGACGGTCGTCCAGCGCGCGTGGGTCCGTTTCGGCGTGCCGGTGCCCGAGGGTGAGGAACTGATCAAACATCATCACCATCGGATCGCGGAATCCCCGCAGGCCTTCCGGATCCATCACGATCACCCGTTCCAGGCGGGACAACCGGGGACGGATTTCCAGGATCTTGTCCAGCTGCTCCTCGCCCTCAACGATCACGACCCGCGATTCGGCGTGGTCGAGGATGTAGTGCACCTGCTCAGGGCTGTTCGTGGCGTAGATGCCGGTGGTCACCCCGCCCGCGGACTGGATGCCGAGATCGCTGAAGAGCCACTCCGGCCGGTTTTCGCCGATGATCCCGACACGTTCGCCGGGCTGCATCCCCAAGGCGATCAGGGCCGTTCCGACGGCGCGGACGTTGCGGGCGTACTCCTCCCAACTGATCCGCCGCCAAATCCCGAACTCTTTCCGGCGCATCGCGACGCGGTCATGTTGCCGGGCGGCCTGTGCGAAGAACAACCCTGGGAAGG
>JBIOXT010000213.1:0-22847 GCA_044869795.1 bacterium
GGCCTTGCCGTGGCCGAGACGCTGTCTGCCGCCGGATGGCACGTCATTGCCACGGACCTTGCGCCCAACGAGCACGTCCCGGGTGCGGCGGAGTACGTCGCGGCCGACCTCGGCGTGCCCCAGGGCATCGAGGTCATCGCCGCGGTGTTGTCGAGCGCCGGCCGCCTCGATGCGCTCGTCAACAACGCCGCGGTGCAGGTTTCCAAACCTCTGCCGGAGACCACGCTCGCCGACTGGGACCAAACCATGAACGTCAACGCCCGGGCCGCCTTCCTGCTCACCCAGGCCGCTCTGCCGTTCTTGCGGTCGGCGGGAGGGAGCGTGGTCAACGTGGCGTCCGTCCACGCCCTCGCCACGTCGGTGAACATCGCGGCCTACGCCGCCAGCAAGGGAGCCCTGGTGGCGATGACCAGGGCGATGGCGATCGAATTCGGACCGCTGCGGGTCCGGGTCAACGCAGTCCTTCCGGGCGCGATCGACACCCCGATGCTGCGGGCCGGATTGCAGCGCGGTCACCTGGCCGGCAACGATCCCGCCAATCTGTTATCGGTCCTCGCCGGCCGGACCGTCCTGGGCAGGGTGGGCAGCCCGCGCGAGATCGGCGAGGCGGTCGCCTTCCTGGCCGATCCGAAGCGGTCGTCGTTCATCACCGGTCAGATCCTCGTCGTCGACGGCGGGGCCACGGCCCGCCTGAGTACCGAATGAGCCTCAGCGTGCGCCGCGCCGGAAAACGGCTGTTTGACATCATCGGATCAACGGTGGCGCTGATCACGCTGTCCCCGGTCATCCTCATCGTGGCCCTGACCGTCGGACTGACGATGGGCCGTCCCATCGTGTTCCGGCAGCGCCGGCTGGGAGCCGGAGGCCGGCCGTTCACGCTCTTCAAGTTCCGCACGATGACCGACGCGCGTGATGCGTCGGGAACCCTGCTGGCCGATGAGCAGCGGCTGACCGCCACCGGCCGCGTCCTGCGCCGCACAACGCTGGACGAACTCCCCGAACTCGTGAACGTGCTGCGCGGAGAAATGAGCCTGGTGGGGCCGCGGCCGCTGCTGCCTGAATACTGGACCCTCTACTCGGCGCGGCAGCGCCGGCGGCACGAGATGCCGCCGGGCATGGCCGGACCCGTGCTGGTCAAGGGGCGGAATGCCCTGACGTGGGACGAAAAGCTCGCGCTCGATGTCTGGTACGTCGATCATTGGTCGTTTGCGCTCGACCTGAGTATCCTGTGGCAGACGGTCCTCGCCGTGCTCAGCGGCCGTGGCGTCAACGCTCCCGGGCACGTCACCATGCCGAAGTTCGAAGGGCCGGGGGCCGGCGGCGACGATTCGCGGTCGGAGGCATGATCGCGGTCATCATCATCGGGGCGGGGGGACACGGCACCGTCGTCGCCGACATCCTGCAGCGGCGTCGGGCGGCGGGGGGCGACTGCGTGCCGCTGGGCTTCGTCGATGACGCCGCAGGCCGCGCGGGCACAGAGGTCGCCGGTCTTCCGGTGCTGGGGACGCTGAGCATGCTGGACCGCCTGCCGCACGACGCGGTGATCGTGGCGGTGGGTGATAACTCGTCGCGGGCGGCACTGTTCGCCCGCATGCTTGGCGAGCGCCGGCAGCCGGTCTCGGCGGTGCACCCATCGGCGATCCTGGCACCGACGGTCCGCATCGGCCGCGGCGTGATGATCTGCGCCGGTGTGGTTGTCAATCCCGAGACGCAGGTGGACGACGACGTCATCCTGAATACAGGAAGTACAATCGATCACCACAACCGTATTGGCTCCCACGCGCACATCGCCCCGGGCGTCCATCTCGGCGGCGACGTTCGGATCGGCGAGGGCGCATTCGTCGGCATCGGAGCGTCGGTCCTTCCCGGCAGGAGCATCGGTGATTGGGCAGTGGTCGGAGGGGGCGCGGTCGTCACGACCGATGTTCCTCCCGGCACCACGGCGGTTGGAGTGCCGGCCCGGGTTATCAAACGGCACCGGTCCACAGAGGTCGAATCGTGAAAATTCCGATAGCGCGCCCGGATCTGAGCAGAGCCGAACTGGACGCCATCGTACGCGTCCTGGGCACGACCGAGTTGAGCATGGGGCCGCGGACCGAAGAGTTCGAGCGGGCCTTTGCGCAGGCGGTGGGCGTGCCCCACGCCGTCGCGGTCTCGAGCGGCACCGCGGGCCTGCACCTCAGCGTTCTCGCCGCGGGCGTGGCAGACGGGGATCTGGTCATCACCACGCCGTTCTCGTTTGTGGCATCGGCCAACGTCATTCTCTATGAACGCGCCGTCCCGGTTTTTGTGGACATCGATCCGCACACCTTGAACATCGACCCGGCGGGCGCGGCCGCGGCCGCCCATGACCTCGCCGAGGGCGCGGCCGCGGCGCGGCGCTGGCTGCCGCGGACGCACCATACGGCGCCCACAGCGGGCCGTGTGAAGGCGATCCTGCCGGTCCACGCGTTTGGGCGCGCGGCCGAGATGCCGCAGCTGATCGAGACCGCGGAACGGTACGGCCTGGCGGTGATCGAGGATGCGTGCGAAGCGCTTGGCGCCGGCGTCGGCGGCCGCAGCGTCGGCGCCTGGGGCGACACCGGGGTGTTCGCGTTCTACCCCAACAAGCAGATCACCACCGGGGAGGGCGGGATGGTGGTGACGCCGAGCGCAGACCGCGCGGCGCTGCTGCGCTCGCTGCGGAACCAAGGTCGGGGCGATTCCGACGAGTGGCTGAGCCACGTCCGGCTCGGATACAACTACCGGATCGACGAGATGAGCGCCGCTCTCGGCGTGGTCCAGTTGCAGCGGCTGGAAGAGTTGCTGGGCCGGCGCGAGCGCGTGGCGCGGTGGTACGATGCGCGGCTGCGGGATCTGCACGAAGTGACGGTGCCGCCCCTGGCCGTCGCCGACGGCCGGGTCTCCTGGTTCGTCTACGTGGTCCAGCTGCGCGATCCGATCGACCGCCAGGCGGTCGGGGCGTCGCTGGCCCGCGCCGGGATCGATTCGCGGCCGTACTTCACCCCCATCCACCTGCTGCCGTTCTACCGTGAGCGCTTCGGGTTCCGGGAAGGCGATTTTCCGGTTACCGAGGCGGTGGCCCGGCGCACCCTGGCACTGCCGTTCTTTGGCAC
Organism: bacterium; assembly: GCA_044869795.1. GTDB lineage: Bacteria > Sysuimicrobiota > Sysuimicrobiia > Sysuimicrobiales > Kaftiobacteriaceae > DASXUC01. The sequence goes on from JBIOXT010000213.1 coordinate 3,117, forward strand.
GATGACGGAGTCCGAGGTGGACGCCGTGTGCGCCCAGCTGGCGCGGGCGGTCAAGGCGGAACGGGTGAGCGCATGATCCCGCGGCTGATGGTCCGGCGGGCCTGGTGGCGCGACGCGCGCCGCCTCGCGACCGCGCTGATGTACGCCGGGTTCGCGGCCGCGGCATTCTGGTTCGCGTTCATGCTGCGGTTCGACTTCGCGGTGCCGCGGCGCCAGTTCGAGATCTTCACGGTCACGCTGCCGCTACTGGTCGCCGTCCGCCTGATCGGATTCTATGTCTTCGGGTTGCACCGCGGGCTCTGGCGCTACGCCGCCGTCAGCGATCTGCTCACGATCCTCAAAGCCACGACCACCACCTCGCTGGTGTTCATCGCGGCGACGGTCACGCTGTTCCCGCAGGATTTTCCACGCTCGGTGTACTTCCTAGACTGGGGCATCTGCACCGGGCTGATCAGCCTCAGCCGGGTCGGGGTTCTGGCGTTCCGCGACTTCGTCGCCAGGGTCCGGGAGGGCGCGCGGAGCAGGATCGTGGTGGTCGGGGCCGGCGACGGTGCGGAGATGCTGTTGCGCGAGCTGGCCCACAATCCGTTTGCGGAATACCGGGCGATGGCTCTGGTCGATGACGACGCCAGGAAACTGCACACCATGATCCGCGGAGTGGAGGTGATGGGCCGGATCGACGATCTCGCGGCAGTCTGCCGCAAGGTGGAAGCCACCGAGGTGGTCATCGCCATCCCCTCGGCGTCGCGTGAGCAGCTGCGCCACATCGCCGCGGTCTGCCGGCGCACCGGGGTGCGCTACCGCCGGATCCCGGCGCTGGCGGACATCATGAAGGGGACGCTGCGCGCCATCCAGCTGCAGGACATCCGGCCCGAGGAGTTGTTGGATCGCGAGATCGCCCAGGTCGATATGCCCGCCATCGAGAGCCAGCTGGGGGGCCGGCGCGTCATCATCACCGGCGCCGCCGGGTCGATCGGCGGCGAGCTGGCCCGGCACGTGGCGGCGATGCATCCGGAGCGGCTGGTCCTCATCGACCAGGCCGAAAGCAATCTCTACTTGGTCTCCCTGCAGTTGAAAGAGCGTCATCCGGGGCTGCTGTTCCATGCCGCCGTGGGCGACATCCTCAGCGCGCCGCGGATGCGCGAGATCTTCAGGGATCACAGCCCTGAGGTCGTCTACCACGCGGCGGCATACAAGCACGTGCCGCTGATGGAAGAGAACCCGCTGGAGGCAATCGAGAACAACATCTTCGGCACCGAGATCGTCGCCAAGGAAGCGGCGCGGGCCGGGGTCAGCACGTTCATCCTCATCTCCACCGATAAAGCCGTCGAGCCCGTCAGCGTGATGGGGATGACCAAGCGCGTCGCGGAGCTGGTTCTCCAATCGATGGTCAGTGAGGCGACGTCGTACGTCGCGGTGCGGTTCGGGAACGTCCTGGGCAGCGACGGCAGCGTGCTGCCGCTGTTCAAGTGGCAGGCGGCGACGCGGGGCGAGTTGACGGTCACTGATCCAGAAGCCTCCCGGTACTTCATGCTGCCCGAGGAAGCGGTGCAGCTGGTGCTGACCGCCGGGCGCATGGGGACCCACGGCGACATCTTCTTCCTGAACATGGGAGAGCCCGTGCGGATCATGGACCTGGCGAAACGGTTCTTGTCGCGCTCGGGGCTGGAGCCCGACGTCGACGTACAGATTGCGATCTCCGGACTGCGGCCGGGCGAGCGGCTCGGGGAGATCCTCGTCGCCGGAAAAGAAGAGCTGCTGCCCACCGAGCACGAACGGATTTTCCGCATCGGCACGGCGGGGTTCGACCGCGACGTGTTCATCAAGGATCTAGACGACCTGAAAGGCCACGTCGCGTCGCGCGACCGCGCCGCCGCCCTCGGCAAGCTGAAGGAGATCGCCGCCCGCTACTGATGGTCAAGATCGCCCACATCGGTACCGTCGACTTCGGCCTGCGGTTTCAGCTGTTGGATCAGCTCCGGCATCTGCGGCGCGCCGGATACGACGTGGCGGCCGTTTCATCGCCCGGACCCGACGTCCCGCGGTTCGTCGAGGCAGGGATCCGCCACTTTTCCGTGCCGATCTCGCGCCGTCCCTTCTCGCCGCTCAGCGACCTGCGGTCGGTGCTGGGGCTGTGGCAGCTGATGCGCCGCGAGGGATTCGCGATCGTGCACACGCACAATCCCAAGCCGGGCGTGCTTGGGCAGATCGCGGCCCGCCTGGCCGGCGTGCCGATCGTCGCCAATACGGTCCACGGGTTCTACTTCCACGAGCGGCAGCGCGGGCTGCCGCGGTGGTTCTACAAGACCCTGGAGAGGCTGGCGGGCCGGTTCAGCGACGTCGTCTTCATCCAGAGCGCGGAGGACGTCGCCGCGGCGCACCGGCACCGCCTCGCCGCCCCGGAGAAGATCCGGCACCTGGGCAACGGCATCGACCTGCGGCGGTTCAGCCGGGCGGCGGTCGCCGGGATGGACGTGGCGGCCAAACGCGCCGAGCTCGGGCTGCCGGCATCGGGCCCGGTGGTGGGATTTGTCGGCCGGCTCGTGAAGGAAAAGGGGGTCGTCGATCTCCTCGCCGCGGCCCGCGTGGTGCGGGTGCGGCGCCCTGGGGTGCACTTCGTGTTCGTCGGCCAGGTGGACGTGTCGAAACGCGACGCGGTTCATCCCTCCCTCGCCGGTCGGTTCGGTGTCGCTGACATCTGTCACTTCACCGGCACGCGTGAGGACATGCCTGAGGTGCTGGCCCTGATGAACCTGCTCGTGCTGCCGTCATACCGGGAAGGCCTGCCGCGGGTCGTGATGGAGGCGTCGGCGATGGAGATCCCGTGCATCGTCACCGATGTCCGCGGCAGCCGGGAGGCGGTGCAGCCCGGCCGCAACGGGCTGATCGTGCCTCCCGGTGATCCCGAGGCGCTCGCCCAGGCGATCATCGACCTGCTGTTCGACGAGGCGCTGGCCCGCCGGATGGGCGAAGAGGGCCGGCGGATCGCCGCGGCCCGGTTCGACGAGCAGGTCGTGTTCGCCGCCATCGAGCGCGAATACGCGGAGCTGCTCCGCGCGCGCGGGCTGCGCGCGCCCACCACGCCGTCGGCCGCCATTCGGGCGCCGGTCTGAGATGGGCACCCTCGCCGGTCTGACCCGGACCGAGATCGCGGTCATTGGGCTTGGACACGTCGGGTTGCCGACGGCCTTGGGGCTCGCCGACATCGGCTGGCAGGTCGTCGGCATGGACAGCGCCCCGGAGCGCGTGGCGATGGTGGCGGACGGCCGCGCCCCGTTCTATGAACCCGGCCTGCAGGACCTGTTGGACCGGCACCACCGCAGCGGGCGCTTTGCGGTCACGGATTCGCTCACCGACGCGGTGGCGCGGGCGGACGTCCTGTTCGTCTGTGTGAGCACGCCCCAGCTGGCCGACGGCGGCGCGGACCTGTCGGCCGTCGAGCATGTGGCGCGCACGATCGCGGCCCACGTCAACGGCTACAAGCTCGTCGTCGACAAGTCCACGACCCCGGTGCGTACCGCGGAGCGGATGAAGTGGGTGCTGGCCCGGTACCGCAGCGGTGATCACGAGATCGAGGTGGCCGTCAACCCGGAGTTCCTGCAGGAGGGCCACGCGGTGCACGACGTCCTCCATCCCGACCGCATCGTGCTGGGCGTGGAATCCGACCGTGCACGGTCGGTGCTGGGGGAGATCTACCGGCCGCTGCTGGACCGCCTGCCCGGGCCCGGCGAGTGCGCGGTGTGCGACCGGCGGGGTATAGCGACCGCGCGGGAGGACCGGGTCATCGCGACCAATCTCGAGACGGCCGAGCTGATCAAGCACAGCGCGAACGCCTTCCTGGCGACGAAGATCTCGTTCATCAACATGGTGGCCGACCTCTGCGAGGTGACCGGCGCGGACGTGACCCAGGTCGCCCGCGGGATCGGGCTCGATCCGCGGATCGGGCCGCAGTTCCTCGGTGCGGGGGTGGGGTTCGGCGGGTCGTGCCTGCCCAAGGACGTGCGCGCGTTCATCCGCATCGCAGACGACCATCGCGTCGACTTCTCGCTGCTCAAAGACGTCGCCGCGATCAACGCCCGCCGCGTCGACCGCCTCGTGGAGAAGGTGCGGTCGGCGCTGTGGATCATCAAGGACAAGACGGTCGCCGTGCTCGGGCTGTCCTTCAAGCCCGATACCGACGACGTGCGGGAGGCGGCGAGCCTGGCCGTGGTGGCCCGGCTGCTGTCCGAGGGCGCGCACGTACGGCTGTATGATCCCCGGGCGATGGAGACGTTTGCCGCGACGCTGCCGGCGGGGGCCCAGGCGACCTCCTGCGCGTCGCCGTACGAGGCGGTGGAAGGCGCCCATGCCCTGATCCTCCTGACGGAATGGAACGAGTTCCGCGTGCTGGACCTGGACCGCGTTCGCGCGGCCATGGCGCTGCCCGTGATCATCGACGGCCGGAACATGCTCGATCCCGCCGCGGCCCGCGCCCGCGGGTTTGAGTACCTGTCATTCGGCCGCCCCTAGATGACCGGACGCGTCTTCATCACAGGGGGCGCGGGCTTCCTGGGGTCTCACCTCTGCGAGCGCCTGATCGCCGGCGGCTTCGAGGTCGTCTGCTTCGACAACCTGTTGACCGGCCATCGGGAGAACATCCGTCCGCTGCTGGACCATGCGCATTTCCGTTTCGTGGAAGGCGATGTGACGCTGCCCATCCGCATCGATGGGCCGCTGCACTACGTGCTGCACTTCGGCAGTCCGGCCAGCCCGAAAGATTACGTGCGGCATCCGATCCACACGCTGAAGGTGGGGGCGCTGGGAACGCACCACACGCTGGGGTTGGCGAAGGCGAAAGCGGCCGTCTACGTGCTGGCCTCCTCGTCTGAAGTGTACGGTGATCCCCTGGTCAACCCGCAGCCGGAGACGTACTGGGGGAACGTGAACCCGGTCGGCGTGCGCGCGGTCTATGATGAGGCCAAACGGTTCGCGGAGGCGATGGCCACGGCCTACCACAACGCGCACGGCCTGGACGTGCGCATTGCCAGGATCTTCAACACCTTTGGTCCGCGGATGCGGCTGGATGACGGCCGGGCGATGCCCACGTTCATCGTCCAGGCCCTGCAAGGTGCCCCCGTCACCGTCTACGGCGATGGTTCCCAGACCCGTTCGTTGTGCTACGTCTCCGACCTCATCGATGGGCTGTACGGGCTGATGACGCACCCAGGTGGGGCGCCCGCAGGAGATGACCTGGCCTTTCCCGTCAACCTCGGCAATCCCGAGGAGATCACCGTGCTGCGCCTTGCGGAACTCGTGATCGCGGCGACAGGAAGCCCCAGCCGGATCGTGTTCGATTCTCTGCCCCCCGACGACCCGCGGGTCCGCCGGCCTGACATCAGCCGGGCGGTCCAGCTGCTGGGCTGGACCCCGCGCGTGACCCTGGCGGACGGCCTCCAGCGCACCATCGAGTACTTCCGGATGCGGTTGGCGGCGGGGGCGCGCTGAACCAATGGTCGCGCCATCCTCACACCCCGAGCGGGAGCCCCTGGTTGTCCGCGGCCTGCGCCGGATCGCCGCCGAGCCCCGGCGGCTCTACACCCGGCACTGGCTGTGGCCGCGGGGCAGCTTTGTCATCTCGTACCCGAAGTCGGGCCGCACCTGGCTGAGGCTGATGCTGGCCAGCGTGCTGTCGCAGCTGACCGGCAGGCCGCTCAGCCTCGACGTGCACACGTTCGGCGATCCCCGGCGGAACATTCCATGGATTTTCTTCACCCACGACGGCGCCGGCCTGAGCAAGGCCGAGGAAGGGTCCGCCGACGCCGTGTTCTTCCGGGGAAAGCGTGTGCTGCTGCTGGTACGCGACCCGCGCGACGTCGTCATCTCGCATTTTCATCAGGCCAGGGCGCGGAAGCGAATCCGCCTCGCCGTCGGCGACCTGGACTCGTTCATCCGCGGACCCCTCGGGATCGACCGCGTCATCGCGTTCATGAACCGGTGGGCGGGGCGGCGGTCGGTCCCGGAGCGCTTCGCGATCCTCCGCTACGAAGACATGCACGCCGACCCGCTGGCGGCGCTGCGCTCCGCGGCGGAGTTCTTTACCATCCCCCGCGTCACCGACGACGCCCTCGCCGCTGCGGTGCGGCAGGGATCGTTTGACCGGATGCGGGAGCTCGAAGCGGCCGGACTCCTCAACGACCAGCGGCTGCGCCCGGGGAATCCGGACGACCCGGACTCATACAAAGTCAGGCGGGGCAAGATCGGCGGCCACGTCGAAGACCTCAGCGATGACCAGATCCGGTACCTCGACGACCGCATCAGGCGGTTCCTGTCGCCCGAGTTCTCCTACTATAGGCGGTAGATGAGAGATGAAGGTCCTCATCGCCTCGGGCATCTTTCCGCCCGACATCGGAGGCCCCGCGACCTACCTGCCGCCGCTGGCCGCGGCGATGGTGACCCGAGGGGACGCGGTCACCGTGGTGACCATGAGCGACGATGCGGAGCGCGATGACGTCTCACCGTTTCCGGTCGTTCGGGTCCTGCGCCGCGGCGGACCCGCCGCGCGGGGGATCGCCGCCGGCCGCGCCCTCCTGCGCGCAGGGGGTGATGCGGAGGTGATCTATGCGGTGGGGTTGCTGCCGTATGCCGCGGGCGCCAGCATCCGTCTCCGGCGACCGCTCGTCGCCCGCGTGGTCAGCGACCTGGCCTGGGACCGCGCCACGGCCTACGGCTGGACCGACGATGACCTCGAGACGTTCCAACGACGCCGGTACGGGTTTCGGATCGAGTGGTTGAGGGCGGTCCAGCGGTGGGCGATCGGCCGTGCCCGGCGCGTCGTCGTGCCCAGCGAGTGGCTCGCCTCCTTTGTTCGCCGCCTGGGGATCCCGCCTCGGCGGGTCCGGGTGATCCCCAATGCGCTCGCGCCCGTGCCTCGCATTTCCCCGGTGCGCCTCGAGGTTCCGACGCCGTACCTCGTTGCCGCAGCCGGACGTCTCGTGCCGGTCAAGCGGATCGACCTGGCCATCCGCGCCCTGCGTGGGGTCCCCGACGCCAGTCTCCTCGTGATCGGGACCGGTCCACAGAAGGCCGAGCTCGAGCACCTCGCCGCGGCGCTGGGGCTGACCCACCGGGTGGTGTTCGTCGCGCCGCGGAGCCGGAGCGAAGCCCTGGCCCTGCTGGCTGGATGCGATGCGCTGCTGCTCAGTTCCGCCCACGAGGGATTCCCGCACGTGCTGCTTGAAGCGATGAGCCTGGGTGTTCCCGTGGTCGCGACGGCTGTGGGCGGCGTCGTCGAGATCGTTGCCGACGGACACAATGGGGTGCTGGCCGGCGGCTCGGCGGAGGCCCTCGCTGGCGCGCTCAACGGGCTGCTCGCAGATGCGGCGGCGCGACGGCACATCGCCGACCAGGCGCGCATCGACGTCGGCCGGCGGTTTGCGTTCGACGCCGCGGTGGACGCCACGCGCGGCGTGCTGGCCGAGGCGCTGGAATGAGCCTGCTGACCCGCGCGATGCCCGACTTCCTCGGCATCGGTGCGCAGCGGGCGGGGACGACGTGGCTGTGGACCCACCTGCGGCGCCATCCGCAGATTTGGACCCCCCGCCGCAAGGAACTCCACTTCTTTGACCGCCATCCTCTCCTGGGTCGCGGCCGCGTCCTCACGAGTCTGGCCCGCGCGCGCTACGCGGTGTGGTTTGTCCCGGGAAGGGTGGGCGGGAAGGTCGTCGGCGAGGTGACCCCGGCATACGCGGCGCTGCCCGGCGATCGTGTGGCTCTCATCGCGTCGTGGATGCCGCGCGTCCGGATCCTTTACCTGCTGCGCGATCCGGTGGAGCGGATCTGGTCGGCCGCGGCGAAGGGATTTCCGCGGTGGGCCGGAGGCGACCTGGAGCACGCGAACGATGCCGCCCTCCTGTCGTTCATCCGCCTGCCCGAGGTCAGCGTGCGTGGGGACTACGTGTTCGCCCTGCGCACCTGGCGCCGGCACTTTCCCGCGGACCAGATCCTGGCCTGTGTGAGCGAGCAGGTGTTTGCGGATCCGGTCCCCCAGCTCCGGCGCGTCTTCCGATTCCTCGGCGTCGATCCGGACGTGCCGCTCGACCCGGCGGTGCTGCGGGGCCGCGTACACGTCGGAGACACGCCGCCGATCCCCGACCGCGTGCGCCGTCTTCTCGAACCCCTCCTGTACGCCCAGCGTGACGAGCTGGAATCGATCCTGGGGACGACCCTGCCGTGGGGCCGATGACCATCGATCCCGTCAGGGCGATCGGCGTGATCGGGGCAGGGCACTCGGGGACGACCATCGTCTACCGCATGCTGGCCCTCCATCCGGACGCGACGTGGTTCTCGCAGTACTCCCGCCAGGCCCTGATGGGGGCGCCGGGCGTCGGCGCCGCGTCCCGGATCATCGACCGGCTGCTGCGGCGCCGGGTCCCTCACGACTGGAACAAGGTCCAATCCGCCTCCGGGTGGCGCCGCATCGTGCCGACGCCGATCGAGGGCGCGGGGCTGTGGGACGTCCTGATGGACGGCGCGGGCCAGCCGGTCGCGCGGATCCGCTCGACGCTGCTGGCCGCCTGTGCGGCGGCGGGGACGTCGACGGTCATCGTCAAGCCCCCGGGAAGGTACCGCAGCCGGTGCGCGCCTCTGGTCTCAGCGGCGTTTCCGGACAGCCGCTACGTCCACGTCGCGCGCGACGGCCGCGCCGTGGCGCTCAGCGTCCTGCGGAAGTGGCGGAAGGGGCCGGCCAGGGGCGACGCCCTGCTGGCGCGGGCCTCGGAGCACTGGCTGCGGGCGCTGGGACAGATCCGCGCATACGAACGCGCGCTCCCGGTCGCGGTGATCCACTACGAGGCGCTGTGCGCCGACGTCTGGGGCCAGCTCCGCCGCGCGCTGGAGTTCAGCGGCCTCGACCCCGATCGGTTCCCCTTTGCGCGTGTCCCGCGGATCTTGAAGTCGACGAATGAGGCGAGGCTGCGGCAGGCTGCGCCCGATGAGCTGGCCGCCCTCAATCGCCTGCTGGCCGATGGGCTGCAGCGCTACGGATACACGCGAGGATGAACGGGCGCGGGCGGCCGCCGTACCGGCTGGTCTACCTGGTGGGAGCGGGACACTGCGGATCCACGCTGCTGGACATGCTCCTGGGCGCGAATCCGCAGATCATGGCCCTCGGCGAGGTGAGCGGCATCCACCGCTTCTGGGCGGTGGCCACAGGCGCGAGCCCCGGGGGGCCGCGTCACGCCATGGACTGGGTTGAGGTGGCGACGCATCCGTTTGATCAGCCGATGTGGCGGCAGGTCGTGCGATGTTTCGAGGCTGCCGGCGGCAGCCTCGATGGGCTTTCCCTGCGCCACCCGGCCTGGGGGAGGGTCCTCACCCGGTGGTCGGACAGCGATGTCGCACGCTGGGCCCGGCCCAATGCGACGTTGTTCGGCTGCTGGCATGAGGTCAGCGGCCGGCCGCTGCTGACCGATGCCTCCAAACGGCCGCAGCGGCTCTACCTGCTGGCGCGCAGCGGTCTGTTCGACCTGTCCGTCATCCACCTGATCAGGGACGGGCGGGGGGTGATGTACTCGTATCTGCAGAAGTACCGACGGTGGGGCGTCGCCTTCCGGCGGTGGGCGGGACCCACGCTGATGGCGTTCTACCTCCGGCGATACCTCAGGCACACGCCGTGGCTGGACGTTCGCTACGAGTCGCTGGCCACGGATCCCCCCGGAACCCTGCAGCGGATCTGTGCCTTTCTGGGTGTCGCCTACGTACCGGAGATGATGGAGTTTCGTTCCTACGAGTACGCGGGGCTCGGCGGCAACCGCATGCGGGAGCGCGACGATGACCGGATCATTCTCGATGACCGATGGACCCGCGACTGGCATGGAGCGGGACGGACGGCGTTCGCCCTGGCCGGGGGATGGCTGAATCGGCTGTGCGGATACTAGAGCAGGGAGCGATCCCTACCAGGTTCCACATCGGGCTGCAGCGGGCGGCCAGCACCTACATCTACGACCTGCTGGCGTCCCATCCGGACGCGGCGCTTCCCCGCAAAGGGTTGGGGTTCTATGCAAACAAGTACGATCGGGGACTGGCGTGGTACAGCCGGCAGTTTCCCGTGCACGGCGTCCCGATCGACCCGTCGCCGGTCTACTTCGTGCGCGGACAAGACGCAGCCCCCCGCATCAGGGAGACCCTGGCCGGGGCGACGCCGCGGTTCCTCCTGGTGCTGCGGAACCCGATCGACTACACGGCCTCACGCTTCCTGCTCCACCGGCGCATCAACCGGTTCCAGAAACGGCTCGGATGGACTCCGCCCGACCTCCGGACCCTGTTGGCGCGGGATCCCGCGTACCTCGACGGCTCCCGGTTTGCCCAGATCCTTGAGCGCTGGTGGCTCCCGCTGTTCGACCGGAAGTGTTTCCACATCGTGCTGTTCGAGCAGTTTACGCACGATCGAGAGTCCGTCGCCGCCCAACTGTTGGAGTTCTTCGGGCTGCGGCCGCGTCCGCTCACCGCGGTGCCGTCGAGCCGGAACGCCACGCTGCGCCACCCGATCCTGCACACGGTCAAATCCGCGATCGTCGCCCGGCCGCGGCTGCACGCCGCCCTGCGCGGCAACGCCGTGATCCAGCGGTTGTACGATCGGTTCCTCGTCGGCCGGGGACCGGCGCTCGGCAGGGCGGAACGGGAATGGCTCGGCGGCCTGCTGGCACCCGACGTCGCCAGGTTGAAGGCGCTGCTGGGCGACCCGTTGGCCACCTGGACCGACTTCCGCTGACCATGAAGACGAAGCTCCCGGCCCCCGCAGCACTCGATGCGGCCGCCCGCGACGGAGACGGCCGTCTCGACCTCCGCCGGCTGGCGCGGGACCTGCTGCGGCATCCCACCTCGCGCAGCGCCGGGATGCTCACGGTGGCGCAGTACGCGACGGTCGTCCTGGGGCTGATCACCGTCACCGTCTCGACGCGCCTGCTGGGCCCGAGCGGATATGGGGCCGCGACCGTCATCATGGCCTACCCGTCGGTGGTGCGGTCCCTGCTGGAGTTCAAATCGTTCACCGTGGTGACCCGGTACATCGCAAATTTCCAGGGGGCCGGCCGCACCGAGGAGATCGGCGGGATCGTGAAGGTCGGCTTTGCGATCGATCTGGCCGTCGCGCTGCTCTGCATTGCCCTCGTGGGGCTGACCGGGCCGTTCATGGCCGCGCGTGTCTTCAGCATCACGAGCCTGGGCTGGCTGGCCATTGCCTATGCGCTGTTCTTTCCATTCGCCTCGCTGAAGAAGACCAGCACGTCGATCCTCACGACCTACCAGGAGTTCGGCTGGATCGCCATCTTCAACATCGCCGATCGGGTCGTCGCCCTTCTCCTCATCGTCGGCGTCCTGCTGGCCGGGTATCGGGTGTATGGATATGTCCTCGCCAGTGGTTTGACGATCGCCTTGACCGGGCTGGCCATGACGGTCGTTTCCTGGCGGGTGATGGCTCGGCACGTCGGGTCCGCCTGGTACCGGGCGCCGCTGGCCAGTCTTCGCCCGATGGTCAGGGAGTTGGCGGCGTTCTTCGGGTGGAACAACCTGATCACGACGCTGGGGGCCGCGGCGGGTCAGCTGCCGGTCCTGCTGCTCGGGGCCATCACCGGCAAAGAAGCCGCGGGATTTTTCAACCTGGCCAAGACCATCATGACGATCGGATCGTATCCTGAAGACTCCCTCCGTACCGTGACGTTTCCGGCGATCGCCAAGCGGTGGGGGGCGGGGGAGCGCGGCCAGGCGCTGTGGGCCATGGTGCGCCGCTGGACGGCGACCGCCGGGATCGCGGTGGCCGCCATTCCGCTGGCCGCCGCCGCGGTCGCGCCGTTTGTCGTCCCCATGGTGTTCGGGCGCAACTTCGCCGCGGCGGTGCCGGGCGTGCAGCTGTTGTTGCTCGGCAGCGCGGCCGGGGCGGCCTTCTTCTGGCTCAAGTCGATTTACTACGCGGCCGGGGAGACGAAACGCTGGGCGATGGGCTACGTGCTCTATGCGCTGCTCACGCTTGGGCTGGGATGGATCATGACCGTCCGCGCGGGATTCGTGGGGATGGCCGCCGTCAGCGCCGTCATGGATACCGCCTTCGTGATCTTGATGACCGCCTGGGCGTTCCGGCGGTTCGGCCAATGAGCGCCAAGCGCCGGATCTGCATGATCGGCGGCTCCCGCTTTACCCGTCCGCTCGATGCCACCAAGGCGAGGAAGTTCGAGACGATTGCGCCCCTGGGGACGTTCTGGGTGATCGGCTTTGCGGACTCCCTGTGGCCGCGCCGCCATCAGGAGTGGGGGGCGACCTTCTACCTGCTCCCCGGCCGGCTGCCGCCGGCATTGCGCTACCTCGCGCTGTTTGTCGCCGGCGGGGCGTTGTGCGCGTGGTGCATCTTCGTACACGGCGCGCAGATCGTGGTCGCGCAGAGCCCGTATGAGGCCGTTCCGGCCGCGCTCGTCAAGGGGGCGGCGCGCCTGATCGGTCGCCGGGTCGTCCTGATCGTCGAAAGCCACGGAGACTTCGAGGCCAGCCTGTTCCTGCAGCGCCCGGCGCGGTTCCGCAGCGCCTACGCGCCGCTGCTGCGGACGGCCGCCCGCTTCGGAACGCGCTCGGCTGATCTGCTGCGCGCCGTCTCAGAGGTCACCGGCAGGCAGTTGCTGCGATGGGCCGGCCCGCGGCCGCTGGTCACGTTTCACACCTGGACGGATCTCGAGGTGTTCTTTGCGGCGGGCGAGGAGCGACGCCGCCGGGCCGGGGTGCTCTACGCCGGTGTGCTGACGCCGCTGAAAGGGATCGACACGCTGATCGAGGCCGTGGCCCGCGCCGATCCGGCGGCCGAGCTGTTCATCATCGGCCGTCCCATCGATCCGGCATACGCGGCGACGCTGCGCGCCCTCGCGGACGCCCTGCTGCACGGGCGGGTGCACTTCATCGGGCACGTGCCGCAGCGTGAGCTCGCACGCCGGCTGGCCGACGCGGCGGTGTTCGTCCTGCCGTCGCGGTCCGAAGGCCTGCCCCGCGTCGTACTGGAAGCCATGGCCGTGGGTGTGCCCGTTATCGCGACCGCGGTCGGCGGGATTCCGGAGATGATCGATGCCGAGGTCACCGGATGGCTGGTCCCGCCGCGCGACGCCGCCGCGCTGGCGGACCGGCTCCGCTGGATCCTTGACCATCCCGGCGAGGCCGAAGCCGTCGGCCGGCGCGGGCGGGAGATGACGGCAAGGCGCTTTTCGATCGAGGGGTATCGCCGGGGCTACGCGGCGTTGTTCGATCAGGCCGACATCATCCTCGGGACGGTTCCCGGCCATGCCGCGGCCGTGGCGCAGCATCGCCGGCACGGGTGATCCGCCACGCGAACCGCGGTGCGAGGGGCGCTGTACACGACGTTCTTCTCGATCCACCGGCCCGGCCGGCTCACGCGGGCGATCTTCCTCTACCACTCGGTCGGCGGCGCCTCGCCGCTGGCGGAATCGGTCCCGGCGTTCCGGGCCCAGATGTGCTACGTCGCCAGGTGGTTCCGAGTGCTGCGGCTGTCGGATTTCCTCGCGGCCGCGGCGGACGATCCGCCGCGCAGCCTCGCGACGATCACGTTTGATGACGGGTTTGCCGACAACGCGACGGCGGCGCGCGCGATCCTCGACGAACTGAACCTCCCCGCCACGTTCTTCGTGGTCACCGGGCGGCTGGGCCGCGACCTGCAGACCTCGGCCGGTCCCTTCGCCCTGATGACGCCGGCGCAGGTCAGGTCATTGGCCGCCGCCGGGCACGAGATTGGATCGCACTCGGTGACCCATCCGACGCTGCCCGATCTTCCCGCCGCTGCGGCGCAGCAGGAGATCCTGGACTCCAAACGCTACCTCGAGGATCTGCTGGGGTCGGCCGTGACGTCGTTTGCCTACCCCAAGGGTCGGGTCAACGAAGAGGTGCGGCGTCTGGTCAAGGAGGCGGGATACGACCAGGCGGTTGTGACACGCCGCGCATTCGTCACCGCGCCCATCGATCCGCTGGCCCTGCCGAGGGTGGCGGTCAAAGACTACATCCGGCTGGCCACCCGCCGCTCCTCAGTCTAGCCGCCGTCAATGCACGTCCTTCACGTCAGCAACTCGATCATGGCCGGTGGGGCGGAGCTGCACCTGCTCACCCTCTGCCGCCGGCTCGGCGCGATGGGTGTCCGTCAGACGGTCGCCTATCTGCACGAGCGGCCCGTGACCCGGAGCCTCAGAGACGAGTTCGACGCAGCGGGAATCCAGACCGTGCCGGTGAAGGCGGACGGCCGGTACAACGTCGTCTTCCCATTCTCCGTCGGGCGCATTGCCGACAGCGTCCGGCCCGACATCCTGCACACGCACCTGCCGCGGGCCGATCTCGCGGGGGCCTTCGTCACGCTTCGCCGCCGCGGGCTGCCGTGGGTGATCTCGATGCACAACATCTACGGGCCGCACTCGTGGTCGGCCCCCGCGCTGCTGCCCGTGCTCGATGTGGTCTGGCGGCGCGCCGACTGCATCATTGCGATCTCCGAGGCCGTCAAAGACTGGCTGGTCCGCAGGCGCGGACTGCCGGCCGACCGCATCCAAGTGATCCACTACGGGATCGACCCCGCGCCGTTCGCGGCCGACGGCGCCTCGGCCAAGGCCCGGTGGGGCCTGGCCGGCCGCCCGGTCGTCGGGGCAATCGGTCGGCTCACGCCCCACAAGGGGTTTGCCGCGCTCATCCGGTCCTGGCGGCTCGTGCGCCAACGCGTGCCCGACGCGGTCCTTGCCATCGCCGGCTGGGACGTGGCCGGCCACCGGGAGGAACTGGAGCGGTTGATCGATACGCTCGGACTCGACGGCGCGGTGCGCCTCCTCGGATTTGTCAATGACGTGCCCGGGTTCCTGGCCGCCTGCGACGTCTTCGTCATGCCGTCGACGTCGGAGGGCTTCGGACAGGTGGTGATCGAGGCGATGGCCGCCTGCCGGCCGGTCGTCGTCAGCCGCATCGCTCCGCTGACCGAGATCGTTGTCGATGGTGATACGGGCCTGGTGGTGCCGTCGGGCGATCGGGAGGCGCTGGCCGATGCGCAGGCGCGCCTGCTCAGCGATCCCGCGCTGGCCGGGTCGATGGGACGCCGCGGGCAGGAGCGGGTGCGGATGGTGTTCTCCGACACCCGGATGGCGGAGCAAACCCTGGATGTGTACTCCCGGCTGAGCCGGAGGGCGCGATGAGGAAGACGGTGCGCGGTGTGCGGGACGACGCCCGCCGCGCGGCGATCCGGGCCGGAGCGTTCCTCTCGACCTACCTGCGCGCCCGGGCCGCCGGCCCGACCTTCGACGACGTCCGGACGGTCTGCCTGTTCCTCGGATACCCTCGCAGCGGCCACAGCCTGGTGGGATCACTGATCGACGCCCATCCGAACGCGATCATCGCGCACGAGCTCAACGCCCTCGACTACGTGGCCCGCGGCTTCAGCCGGACGCAGCTCTATCTCCTGCTGCTGGACAACTCCCGCCGGTTCGCGCGGCGCGGTCGGCGGTGGTCCGGGTATGACTACGCTGTGCCGGGGCAGTGGCAGGGGCGGTATGCGCGGCTGGAGGTGATCGGCGACAAGAAGGGCGGCGGCACGACCAAGTCCCTGCGGCGGTCTCCGGAGCTGCTGGACCGGCTGCGGTCGGTGGTCGTCGTACCCGTGCGTTTCATCCACGTGATCCGCAACCCCTACGACAACATCAGCACGATGGCTCGCCGGTCGCGACGATCGCTGGAGAAGACGATCGAAGCCTACTTCGGGCTCTGCCGCACCGTCGCCGACGTGAAAACCCGACTCGATCCCGGGTCCGTTTTCGATCTGCGCTATGAGGCGTTGATCACCGATCCCGCGGCCCGCCTGCGTGATCTCTGCGGGTTCTTAGGGCTGGAAGTCACGGCCGCGTACCTGGATGCGTGCGCGGCCATCGTATTCGGCGCCCCCCGCCAGACGCGGTTTGACCTGCCGTGGCCCGCCGCGGCTCTGCGCACCGTCGCCGACCGCATCGCACAGTTTCCGATGCTGACGGGCTACGCCTACGACGAGGGTCCCTGATGCGGATCCTGCTCACCGGCTGCGCAGGGTTCATCGGCTGGAAGGTGACCGATCGCTTGCTCGCCGACGGGCACACGGTCGTAGGGTTAGACAACCTCAACGCCGCGTACGACCCGCGGCTGAAAGCGTGGCGTCTCGCCCAACTCAGCGACCGGCGTGGCTTCCGGTTTCAGCGTGCGGATATCGCCGATCGCGCCGGGCTCGAGTCCGCCGCGCCTTCGGAGGCGGTTGACGCGGTGATCAACCTCGCCGCCCGCGCGGGGGTCCGCCAGAGCGTGACGGATCCCTGGGTCTATGAACAGACCAACGCCCAGGGAACCCTCAACCTGCTGGAGTTCTGCCGCGCCCGGGGCATCGGCAAGTTCGTCCTGGCGTCGACGTCGAGTCTGTATGGGGGACTGAACCCGCGTCCGTTTCGAGAAGACGCGGACACCGACCATCCCCTCTCACCCTACGCGGCGTCGAAGAAGGCAGCCGAGGTGTTGGCCTACACCTATCACTTTCTCTACGGGATCGACGTGACCGTCCTGCGCTACTTCACCGTCTACGGTCCGGCGGGCCGGCCGGACATGAGCATCTTTCGCTTCATCCAATGGATTACTGAAGGCCGCGCCGTCACGGTGTATGGCGACGGGACCATGGAGCGGGACTTCACGTTCGTTGATGACATCGCCCTGGGCACGGTCGCCGCACTGCGCCCCCTAGGCTACGAAGTGATCAACCTGGGATCCGATCACCCCGTGACCGTGCGCGATGCGATCGCCCAGATCGAAGCCCTGATCGGCGCAACGGCGCGGATCGAGTATCAACCGCCTCACCCCGCTGACGTGACAGCGACGTGGGCCAACATCGGCAAGGCTGGTCGGCTCCTGGGATGGACGCCCCAGACCCCGTTCAACGAGGGGCTGGATCAGGCGGTGCGGTGGTACAAGGCCAACAGGGCGTGGGCGAGGGACGTGGAGACGACATGAGTGACGCCCCCACGGTGAGGAGCTCCCGACCACTGGCAGCACGCGCCGCAGGATTTGTCGGCCGCGTCTTTCAGCTCGAGCGCGCGGGGAACCTGCGCCAGCAGCTGGTCGGGGGGACCGTCGCGACGGCGGCGATCAAGGCCGCAGGCGTGGGGTTCAGCTTCGTCATCGGCGTCATTCTGGCCCGGACGCTCGGTCCGAAAGGATTCGGCGTCTACGCGTATGCGCTGGCCTGGGTCAATCTCCTGGCGCTCCCCGCGGCGGCCGGGTTGCACACGATTGTCGTCCGCGACGTCGCGGCATATCGGGCGACCGGCCGGTGGGGGCTGATGCGCGGGTTGCTTTCGTGGTCCACCGGCGTGACGCTGGTGTTCTCAACCGCGCTGGGCGTCGTCGTGTTCGGGCTGGCGACGGTGGTGGCTGGCCGCAGCGACCCGCAGGTGGTCGCGGCACTGTGGATCAGTCTCCCCCTCGTCCCCCTCGCAGCCCTGACGCGGCTCAGACAGAGCGCCCTGCAGGGCCTCCGGCACGTGGCGACCGGACAAGTCCCCGAAAATGTGATCGAACCTGTGGTGTTCCTGGCGCTGCTGGGTGTCGCCGCACTCATCGCCCATCGGTTCTCGGCCGAGACGGCCATGGTCTTCAACGTGGTCGCGACTTTTGTGGCGTTTCTCGCCGGCACGTGGATGCTGCTGCAGTTCATGCCGCAGGACGTCAAGGCCGCGGACCCGGCGTACCAGCGGCGCGAATGGATCGCGGCCGCCCTTCCGCTGCTGGCGTTTTTTGCGATGAACGCCTTCAACCAGCGGATCGACACCATCATCCTGGGCGCATTGAAGGGCAGCGCCCCTGTGGGGTTGTACGCCGTTGCCGCGCGGGGAGCGGACCTGCTCTCGTTCTTCTACCTGGCCGCCCACGCTGTGGTCTCGCCGTCGATCTCGAGTCTGTACGCCGGACGTCACCTCGGACGTCTCCAGCGCATGATCACCACGAGTATCCGTTGGATATTCGCCGTTTCGCTCCCCGCCGGTCTCGTTCTGATCGTCTTTGGGCGCCGTTTGCTGCCGATCTTTGGCCCGGGGTTCGTCGAGGCCTCCGGCGCGCTGGCGATCCTCAGTCTGGGACGCCTTGCCAACATCGCCCTTGGCTGGAATCTGACCTCGTTGATGATGACCGGGTATCAGCGTGACGCGGCCGTCAGCGTGGGCGTCACAGTGGTATTGCATGTGCTGCTGAGTTTCCTGTTGATCCCGCGGTGGGGGCTGGAGGGTGCGGCAACCGCGACCGCCCTCAGCATCGCCGTCTGGAATCTGCTGATGACCTGGCAGCTCCGCTCACGCACGGGACTCGACTCCACGATTCTTGGCTTACCCAGGCGCAAGTTACGGGCGGTGCAGGAGTGACGTCCGTGGATTCCCCCGTGCAGGTGCTCTACATCGCCGGGTCGGGGCACAGCGGATCCACCTTCACCGATGTCTTTCTCGACAACCACCCCTCAGTCGTCGGCGTCGGCGAGCTGACGAACCTTGTTCGAGGAGGGTACATCGAGGGCCGGTACTGTGCCTGCGGCCGGCCGCCTGCGGAGTGTCCGTTCTGGTCGGACGTGCGGACCGAATGGGCGGGCCGAAGCGGGGTCGACCTGGTGTCCTATGCTCGCCTGCAGCACACGTTCGAGCGCTACGCCACATGGCCGCGGGTCGTCATCGAGCGATACCGCCGCAGCCCGGCGTTTGCGACATACGCCGAATGGACGGTCGGCCTGTACCAAGCGATCCGCCGGGTCAGCGGCAGGCCGCTGGTCGTCGATTCGTCAAAAGTTCCGACGCGCGCCGCCGCGCTCGCCCTGATGCCGGGCGTGGATCTTCGCCTGCTGCACCTGATCCGCGACGGGCGGGGCGTGGTGTTTTCGGTCCAGAAGCCGAAACCATTTCGGGCGGACATGCCCGGGCGGCAGATCGTGCCCCCACCGGTGTGGAGGACGGCGGTTTTTTGGGTCATCGTGAACCTGCAGGCTTCCACCGTGCGGCAGCGGCTGGCCGCATCGCAGTCGCTGCGCCTGCGCTATGAAGACATGATGGCCGATTTCCCTGCTGCGATGAGCCGCCTCGGCCGCGTGATCGGCGTCGAGCTCGACGAGCTGGCGCGCCGGGTCGCGGCGGGACAGGAGCTGCGCGTTGGCCACACGATTGAAGGCAACCGTTTGCGCATGGTGCCGGTCGTGCGGCTCAGACCCGACTATGAGTGGATGGATCGATTGCCGCTCCGCGACCGGCGGCTGGTCTGGCGCCTGGCAGCGCCGTGGCTCCGCTCTTACGGCTATCGGGCGGATGGCTCTCTCGGGCGCGACGAAGGGTCTCCGGCCCTCACCGGCCGGCTGCCCACGGCAGACGAGAGGGGAGCGAAGGCCTGATGGCAGCGTCACGTGATCCCGACGGCCGCACCGAGCGCCAGGCCGTTCGCGATCGGACGATCGCCCATTTCTCCCGACAGGCCGCGACCTACCAGCAGCGATACGCTGCCCCGCCGGCGGGTGAACCCCGATCCGGATTCATGTACGCCCGGGGACTGCTGGATGACATGTTGGACCGGGTGCTCGCCGGCGTACCGGCGGCGGGCCGCGTCCTCGATGTCGGGTGCGGAACCGGCCGCTTTCTGCGCCGGCTCCGAGACCGCGGCTACGAGGCGGTCGGCGTGGAGCCGTCCGACCAGATGCGCGCC